>JBDTNQ010000014.1:0-55471 GCA_039933635.1 Acidobacteriota bacterium | reverse complement strand
AGCACGGGAGCACGCGGGCTGTGTACGCTCGGGCGCGAGCGGAGTCGGCTACGTGAGGGAGTGAGGGGCGGCGGGGCTGGCTAGGGTCGGTAGTGTGATCGAGCCACGCGGGGCCGAGCGATCTGAGGCATGGACACAAGAATGCGAAGGTATCTTCGGATCCTTGCGGAAGATGCGCGGTCACTGCGGCGGATTCTTCGCCAGATCGTAGAGTCGTTCCAGGCAGCGCTGCAGACTACGCGATCGCGCCGCTGCGACGTCGACTCTCCATCCGCGCTCGACGTCATTGACGAACTCAATCAGTCGTCCCGAGTATCCGGGCCCCACGTCTCGGCCCGATCCAGCCCTCGGAAGCATGTCTTGGCGAACTGCCCGCTGCCGAGACTTCACCAGAATCCTCAACATCGACTTCTTCGCGTTTGCTAAACGGTCTGGATCGGCTGGCACAAGAGCCCTACTCACAGCGAAGAATTCGGAAAATCGATCGGCATCCCCGAGCAGCCAGGCCTCAATCTGACGAACGGCCACCCTCAGAAGCATGTATCTACTGGGAGACGGCAGCCAATCTGCCACGAGCTGGCCAGCGCACGTAAACTCATCATCCAAATCAACGAGCACGACCCACGGGTCCCATTTGGCTGCCGCGTTATATCCAGGCAGCGCTCGGCGCACGTTCGCCTTCCCGTACTGCACCTGGACCCGATGCACGGCGCCGCCGGCGAAGCCGACGACCCGGTTGAGTACGACCTCATCCGTCGGTCCTTCGACAGCCAGAGAAATACTGACCACGGTCACTCCCCGAACAACGCCAATTGCTCAGCCTGTCTTGGACGCGTCAGGGGCAGCACCGCCTCTGCCAGCGTTGATCCGCCTGACAGCAGGTGGCCTACCTCCCTAAAGGTGTTCGCCGCACGGACCTTTGTCCCCTCAGGCGTTGGGATGAGCAACAGCACCTCGTCGAGGCCGATGCCGTCATCCCGCAGCAGGTCGGACGAGTGAGTGCTCGTCAGAATCTGCCGCCCTGAGCGTCTCTGCATGCGCGCGAAGACCTGCGGGAGATAGCGAACGACCTCCGGATGAAGAGAGAGTTCGGGCTCCTCCAGCAGCAGCGGCCCACCGTCCTCGACGATCGCCCACAAGAGGCCGAGAAGCCTCAACGTCCCATCCGAAAACTGGTCCTCAGTCTGCCAGGCCCCCTGGGGCCGCCAATGCTCGTATCGGCCTCGAAGATGGGGCGCGCCCCGATTGTCTCGGGTGAGTTCGAGCTGCGACAGTTGCGGGACAGCAACACGCAGGGCGGCCGATATCGTTCGAAGCCGCGACCTGAGTGTCTGTTCACGCGTTCCCGCCAGTTGTTCGAGAAAATCCCCGCCGTAGGGATCGTTGGTCCGTCCAACGGATCGGTCTGGCTCACGCACCAGCTGCGGCACGACGTGGAGATAGCGAACGGCTGCAAATGCATCTGCCACCGGCCTGAAGGCCTTGTTCACGTTGACCTGCTGGAGGTAGGTTTGCGTCAACCGCTCGGGGTCTTCTCTATCTGCATCATCAGGGCGCCTGAACAGTTCCTTCCCATCGCGGGCCACGCTCTCGCGTTTGATTTTGGGCCGTTGCCGAGTGTCGTGTCCCAGCGCGAGCTCATAGCTCCACCGCTCATCGGACCCGTTGCCCAGTTCGACCTCAACGACAACGTCCGGGTATCGGCGCGCCGACAACGATCGGAGCTTTGATATTCCCTGACGCTTCCGTACCGCCTCCTCGAGTCCACCGCCGACCGAAACGATGTCGTGCAGGAACCGGAACGCATCAAGGAAATTCGACTTGCCTGCCGCATTGGGTCCGACGATGAAGACACGCTGCGCCAAGACGGCGTCAGCGACGGCGAAGTTTCGCCAATTCTCAAGGTGGATCTTCGTGAATCGAAGGCCGGACCTGGGCCGACGACGGGAGGTCATATGCTGCATATCATGCCCGATCCGCTGCCCAAGTCGAACATGGCGGGGCGACGACCCGAACGACCGCCCTGGCCATTCTTTCGCTTCGAGAGTTTCCCTCTCTTCCGGCGTCCTTAGACAGTAGACGGGCATGGCCGATTCCGAGGCGCTCTTCGCCGCACACAATCAGAAGGTCTTCAAATACCTCTGCCGGGCCGTCGGCCACGTGGAGAACGCTCGCGATCTGACGCAAGAGGTCTTCTTACGCGCGAGCCGGAGCCAGGCGACGACCAATGGCGACGGAAGCGCGTGGTTGTTCCGGATTGCGCGGAACATGGCGCTGGATCACTACCGAAGCCGTGCACGTCATCCGGAAGCCTCCGCGTTGACTGACGACGGGACACGCCCGGCTTCTCAGGACATCGACCTGGCCGTGAACCGGGCCTTGGATGCCCTGTCCCCAGTCGACCGCGATGTATTCCTCCTGCGAGAGGTGGCCGGGCTCGGGTACGAAGATATTTCGCGGGCCTGCGATCTGACCGTAGACGCCGTGCGGTCGCGGATTCATCGCACACGCTTACATCTGCGAGACCAGCTTGCAGCCCCTATCGCGACGTGTCGAACGATGGCAGTTACGCGGAGCGTCAGACAACATGAGGATTGACCATGAAGAACAACGGCGAAGTCATATCTGCGTTTCTCGACGATGAGCCCTTCGCGCCAGAGGATCTGGTGAACGCCCTGAGCGAGCCAGCGGGCCGAACATTGCTGATCGATCTCGTCATGCTGCGACGAGTCGTTCAGCCAGCCGTGCCGCCCTCGTCAATGCGTGCAGCGAGTCCAGCTCCGCGAGTTCGATGGCAGGTCGCGGCGGCAGCCGCAGCATTGTTTGTCTCACTCGCTGGAGGCTATTTTGCCGGCCACTACAGAGCGTCGCCCGCGTTTGTCGAGGCGCCCCCCGCGACACGCGTCGTCCAGGCAAGCCCCTTCGTTCCTCCCGGAGGTCATCAATGAGAGTCATCTTGGCAATGCTCGCGGGGCTAATACTGGTGGCGGGAGTCGCGAGAGCGCAGACGCTTGACGACCTGGTCCTTTCCGTTGGTGCCTACGAATTGGTCCCGAACGGCGCGGAAAAGCCGGTCGGGGTCTGGCACCACATCACGCTCAGCACCAACAAGACGACCGTGGGCCTGTTCTCAGTAAGTGGCTGCGGGGCTTTCACTCTGACGGTTCCGCCAAACCGCTTCGCTGAAAACGCGATCGTTGGCTGGAGAGTCGAGGTCACACCAACGCGCGTCGAAGGTAAGGCCGTCACATTTCGGCTGCGGTGGATCCGAACGCCAGGCATCAACGCTGATGTCACTCCGATGACCGAGGACACGACCGTGACTTTGCTCCCGGGGGAATCTCGGCCGATCGATACGGTTCCGATCAATCTGCCCAGCGGCCGAACCGTCAACGGTGGGGCGTGCCAGACCAAGACGTCATCCCTCAGAGCCACCGTTGAATACCTTGACTTGGATCGCCGGCTCGTCGGCGCGGAGGTGTGGCTGGTCGAGCACTTACCGAATGGCAAAGAGCAAAGCCAATTGCAGTCGGTTAGAGGTCTCCCTTATCGCGCACTCCCTTTCTATTTCGACAGCGTGACCCAGGGAACGAACCGTCTCGACATCTTCGGCCAGCTGACACCGGACCTCGAAGGCGGCGGATTGAAGCTAGACGTGCAAGCGACCACCGCAGGCCCGGCGCCTGACCAGGTCGGTTACCAGTCGGCAAATTTCTTCAGGTCGACGTTGCATTTGAAGCCAGGAGAGATCGTAGAGGTAGCGTTGCCACGCCCCAAGGACTCCTCCGATCCGTTCGTCGACCGAGTTCTTTCGATTCGGATTCGCGCCAAGCAGATCCGCTGATGCTCGCGTCGAAAGGGGCCGCTCAACCGACTCGCCGCGGTAGCAGCGAGGCTACTTTGCCATGACGCCGCAGTTCTGGATGAATCTTCAGGCAGCGCATGATCTCGACGTCGCCACGCGCGCATTGGCTACCCGGATCCAACGGGACGTGCAGCCGCGCGAGGCTGCGTAGGGCACTCGCGCAGGCGACCCGCTCGTGTTGAAAACCCCATGTGACTCCAATCGTCGCACGCCGTTGTTGGGCTTCCGGCCGGGCGCTGCCGCAATGCCCTCTCCGGCACGCTAGAATCCCTGCGGCGACAGTCCCGCCGCCGTGCAGAGAAGGAGTCGCAGATGAAGAACGCTCTCCCCTTCGCGATGGTCGTGACGCTCATCGCCGCGGTCGCGCTTCCCGCCTCGGCCCAGAGCATCGTTGGTCAGGGCAAGATGGGCCCTGTGCCCAATCCGGTGAGTCTCGAGACGACCGGCATGTTCCAGTCGACGTTCGTGAGCGTCGGCGACGACATGTACATCGGCGGCCAGCCCACCGAGAAGGCGATCCGGGATCTCAGGGCCAGGGGCGTGACGACGATCGTGAATCTGCGGATGCCGGAGGAGATGGCGCGCGTCGGGTTCGACGAGGCCGCGCTCGCGAAGGAACTCGGCATCACGTACGTCCACATCCCCATGCGGGGCACGGCCGGGAATCCCTACGGGCCGAAACAACTGGACACCTTCGCCGCCGCGATGGCGGCGGCGCAGGGCAAGGTCCTGTTGCACTGCACGATTGCCTGGCGCGCGAGCCACCTGTGGGCCGCGTATCTGATTCGTGAGCGGAATGTGCTCGTGGCCACCGCGCTCGCGCAGACGCGCATGATCAACCTGATGGATGACATGCGCATGAGCGATCAGCAACCGCTCGAAGGCTTCCTCCGGCGCGTTGTCCCCGAGATGGCGCACCCGAAGTAGAACCAATGACGGGAGCCCTTCGAGTGGCGATGTGCCTCGTGACACTTCTGGGCAAGCGGTGTTCTAGTCCCGAAACGCACCCTGCGGTTGGAGCAGCGGATCAAAATCTCGGGCGCGCCGTCCCCACCACCGGCCCGGTCCGTGTCCGGCCCGACGAGGGCCCAGCGCCGTCAATGCGGGAGACGGATCCGTTGTAACTGACGAGGTACAGCTCGCCGTTCGCGTCCACGCCGAAGCTCGACGGCGAGGCCGCGGCGGAAGCCAGTTCCGCCGTGTGCTCGATCACGTTCTGCGCGGTCGCTTCACCCGTCGACGCCGACACCACCAGCGCGACCGACCAGACGCGACTCGAGACGAAGTCCGCGAAGAAGTAGCGCCCGACGTACGACGAGCCCAGACCAGTACCGCGGTACACGAACCCACCGATGATCGACGCGCCGACCAGGCGGCCGTATTCCCAGATCGGATCGCGCAGCGGCGTGACGAACGGCGCGAGGCTGGTCACGTTGTTGTGCGCGCCTTCCCGATTGCGCCATCCGTAGTCGCGGCCGCCGGCGCCCGCGGGTTCGTAGTCGACCTCTTCCCAGGCGCCCTGCCCCACATCTCCGATCACGATGGCGCCGGTTCCGCCGTGGGCCGGGTCGTCGACGCTCCAGCGCCAGGGATTCCGAAGGCCCAGGGACCAGATCTCGGGCAGCACCCCGGCGCGGCCGACGAACGGATTGGTAGCGGGCACGTCGTAGCCTTCAGGATCGCTCGCCGGCACGGCCACATTCAGCCGCAACATCTTGCCCAGGAGCGACAGCGGATTCTGCGCGTTGTTCAGCGGGTCGTCTCCAGAGCCGCCATCTCCGAGACCGATGTACAGCAGCCCGTCTGCGCCGAACGCAATGTGCCCGCCGTTGTGATTCGTGAAGGGCTGCGCGATGAATCGGTTACCGCCCGGCCACCTGAGATCGAACTCACTGGCCGGGTCGAGCCGTAGCGGGTCGCCGCCGAGCCGCGTGAATCGGGCGATGACGGAGTCTCCCGATTGATTCGTGAACGAAGCGAAGACACGGCCGCTGGTCCTGAAGTCAGGGGCGAACGCGAGCCCAAGCAGTCCTTGCTCACCGCCAGCGGCGATGCGGCCGGTCAGATCGAGAAAATCAGGATTCTGCAGTTGGCCCGCCTGCACGACGCGCACGCGGCCGCCCTGCTCGATCACGAGTTGGACCGTAGCCTCGGTCGGATGCTGCACGAACCCGACCGGCCGGTTCAGGCCGCCAACGACCGGAGTCGCTCGCAACTGCGCCAGCGCCGGGAGCGCGATGGCCGGGGCCAAGACCAGCCCCGAGCACGCCAGGAGGAAACTGACACGCCGAACGACAGCAACCACGTTCAACCTCTCATTCGAGAATGGCTCATTCACTGCGGCGGGTTCAGGCCGGCGGGGCCAACTGGTGCACGACCAGCACGGCGAAGTCCCAGACGAGATGCGCCGTCACGGTCACGAGAAGGCTGTCAGTAAGTCCGCGCAGCGCGCTCCAGCAGAAGCCGGCTACCAGGCACGTCAGCACGAGCGCCGGCGATCCGACGGGCGCGTGTGCAAGCGCGTAGACCAGCGCGCCGCACAGAGCCGCGGGCAGCCACGGCATCCGGACCGCGAGAGCACTCTGGACCGCGCCCCTCCACACGATCTCTTCGGAGAGCACGATCACCGGCAGCAGGAGCAGCGCGGACGGGGACCCGGGATCACCAAACGCCCCATAGAGGCGGGACACGTCGGCGAAGAGCATTGGGAAGGCCCGCACGGCCGGGCCGAACAGGGCCGTGGTGCCGAGGACCATGACAAGACCCGCGCCGATGCCAAGGGGCCACAGCCGCGCGTGACGGCCGCGGCCGACGACCGCGCGTCCTTCCAGCGCGAGCACGACCGTCGCCAGCAGCACCGCCGTCACGCCGAGCGCGCCCCAGAGACCGTAGGTGCGAGCTTCCCACGCACCAATCGCCCACAGTGGCGGAATCGCCAGCGCGGCCACGTCGCGCGTGATCGCTTTCCTCACGTCCTGTTCTTCCGCGGTGCGCGAGTCAGCATCCGTTCAACGATGCCCCACACGCCAGGCACTGGACCGTCGGCCTGCTCATCCGCGACCGCTTTGCGCGCGGCCTCGTCGAAGGTCAGCAACTGTGTGTGACCGATGAGCGTCCAGAACCGATCGTCGTGCGCCAGCAGGTCGGTCTTCAACCCCAAGACGACTTCGCGCGCAACGGACCACTCCGCACGCGTGACGAATCGGACCCAATGCGACGAGAGACGCGGCGAGAGGAACGGCACTTCGATCATTACGGGCTTCCGCGCGCCGAGCACCGCGGCGGTCCGCTCCAGGATGGTTCGGCCCGAAAGAGTCTCGGGGCCTGGCACATCGAACCACGCGCTGCCGTCGACGACGAGATCGAGCGAGCGTTCGAGCGCCACGGTCACGTCCGCGATTGCCACCGGCTGCGTGCGCGACTCCAGCCAGCGCGGCAACACCATGATGGGCAGGCGCGCCGCCAGGTCGCGGACGATCAGCCAGCTCAAGCTGCCGTGGCCGATGATCATGCTCGCGCGCAGTTCGATGGCCGACACCGGGCCCGCACGCAGTTCTTCGCCGACTTCCTGTCGGCTCCGCAGATGTTCCGACGCGTCCGCATCTGCGGCCACGACCCCACCGAGATAGACGATGCGCCGCAGCCCGGCCCGATCCGCGGCCTTGGCGAACGTCCTGGCCTGGTCGAGTTCCTGTCTGCGAAAGTCGCCCGCGTGCGCCGACATCCCATGCACGAGGTACAGGGCCGCCTCGCACCCGTCCAGCGCACGCGCGGTCGCTTCCGCATCAGCAACGTCGAGCGCCACCCAGTGGCGCTCCGGCCATCGGGCCGCCGCGCGGGCAGCGTCGCGCGCCGCACATCGGACAGTCCACCCTGCGCGCTCCAATCCGGCGAACGCCGCGCGACCGACGAACCCGGTCGCTCCAGTCAAGAGAACGGTGCGACCAGCCGGCGAGGCGGAAGAAGCCACGTCAGTCCATGGTGTCACACGATGTACGCTTCCTCATGCTTCTCCGCACGCCCTTCGGCTTCCACTCGACGGCCGACGAAGTGATTGCGGGCGTCGACCTGACCGGGAAGCGGGCGCTGATCACCGGCGGTGCATCCGGCATCGGACTCGAGACGACGCGCGTGCTGGCCAACGCCGGCGCGGATGTGACCGTCGCGGTTCGCGATGTCGAAGCGGCCCGGCGCGCGCTCGCAACACTCGACGCGCCTGCCGATCGCATCCACGTGACGCCGCTCGATCTGTCGAACCACGCATCGATCGACGCCTGTGCGCGGGGCTGGCGCGGCCCTTTACACATCCTCGTCGACAACGCCGGTGTCATGGCGCCGCCCGAACGTCACACGCGCGAGGGCTGGGACACCCAGTTCGTGGTCAATCACCTCGGCCACTTCGCGCTCGCGCTGGGTCTGCACACCGCGCTCGCCGCGGCCACTCACTCGCGCATCGTCGTCGTCAGCTCCAGCTCGCATCAGGTGTCGCCGGTCGTCTTCGACGACATCCATTTCCATACGCGTCCGTACGATCCGATATCCGCGTATGGGCAGTCCAAGACGGCGAACGTGCTCTTCGCGGTCGAAGCCGCGAGGCTCTGGGCGCGCGAGGGCATCACGGCAAACGCGCTCATGCCCGGTGCGATTCCGACGCCCCTGCAACGTCACGTCGGCGGCATGAAGACGCCCGTCGAACTGCGGAAGACAATCCGCGAAGGCGCCGCGACGTCGGTGCTGCTCGCAGCATCACCGCTCGTCGAGGGCATGAGCGGCCGGTACTTCGCGGACGGCCACGAGGCGCGCCTCCTCGCGCCAGGCGAGAAGGACATGACCGGCGTCGCCCGACATGCCTTGGATCGCGAAGACGCCGTGCGGCTCTGGGAGGAGTCGCTGCGCCTGTTGGACCGCTGGGGCTGAGGCCACGTGGGGGACTTCGATATGATGGCGTCCGTGACCTTGCGGGCGATCGCGTGACGAATCCGACGCTGAAACGGCTCGCCGACGACACGGCCCGGCTCGAACAGGAAGGTCTGTTCAAGCACGAGCGTGTGATCACGACGCCACAGGGTGCCGTCATCCGCGTGGACCACGGGCCTGATGTCATCAACCTCTGCGCCAACAACTATCTCGGGCTGGCCAATCATCCGGACGTGCGCGCGGCCGTGCGGGAGGCCGTCGATCACGACGGCTACGGCATGGCGTCCGTCAGGTTCATCTGCGGGACGCACGCAGTGCACGTCGAGCTCGAGTCGCGACTCACCCGCTTTCTCGGCACGGACGACACCATCCTCTACTCGTCGTGCTTCGACGCGAATGGCGGCCTGTTCGAGACGCTGCTCGACGAGAAGGACGCGATCATCAGCGACGCGCTCAACCACGCGAGCATCATCGACGGGATCCGGCTGTGCAAAGCGCAGCGCTTTCGCTATGCGACTGGCGACATGGCCGAGCTCGAGCGATGTCTGACGGACGCAGCGGCCGCACGCACGCGTCTCATTGCCACCGATGGCGTCTTCTCGATGGACGGGACCATCGCCAGGCTGCATGAGATCTGCGACCTGGCCCAACGGCATGACGCGCTGGTGATGGTCGATGACTCCCACGCCGTCGGCTTCATGGGCGCGACGGGACGAGGCACGCACGAGTACTGCGGCGTCCTCGGTCGCGTCGACATCATCACCGGCACGTTGGGCAAAGCGCTCGGCGGCGGCAGCGGCGGCTACACCTCGGGACGCCGAGAAATCATCGGCTGGCTGCGCCAGCGCTCCCGTCCGTATCTGTTCTCGAACAGCATTCCGCCTCCGGTCGCGGCCGCCACGCTCCGCGTCCTCGACCTCGTGGAGGCCGACACGACGTTACGGGATCGCCTGTTCGACAACGCGCGCTTCTTTCGCGAACGCATGACGGCGCTCGGCTTCACGCTGCCCCCAGGCTCGCATCCGATCATTCCGATCATGCTGGGGGACGCGCAGCTGGCGGGACGCATGGCGGCGCGCCTGCTCGAAGAAGGCGTCTACGTGATCGGCTTTTCGTTTCCCGTCGTGCCGAAGGGCCAGGCGAGAATTCGTACGCAGATGTCCGCCGCACACACGCGCGAGCATCTGGAGCGGGCCGTGGGCGCGTTTGCCAGGGTTGGTGGAGAACTCGGAGTTCTGGCCAGGAGCTAAGCCGCAGGCCCTGGACCTTCAGGTCCAGGGTGCCGTCGTTCGTGGAGCCCTGACCTTCAGGTCCAGGGCAAAGAAGGAGTCAATGAAAGCTCTCGTCAAGGCGCGCGCTGAGCGCGGCATCTGGATGCAGGACGTTCCCGAGCCGACCATCGGCCACAACGACGTCCTCATCCGCGTCCGCCGCACGTCGATCTGCGGCACCGATCTGCACATCTTCAACTGGGACGCCTGGGCAGAGAAGACGATCCCCGTCCCCATGGTCGTTGGCCACGAGTACTGCGGCGAGGTGGTGCAGATTGGCAGCGAGGTCGCGGGAATCAAGCCCGGCGATCGCGTGGCCGGCGAGGGGCATGTCACCTGCGGACACTGCCGGAACTGCCGCGCCGGACGTCGTCATCTGTGCCGCAACACGGTCGGCGTCGGCGTGAATCGGCCCGGCTGCTTTGCCGAGTACATCTCGATTCCCGCGGCAAATGCCTTCAAGCTGCCGGACTCGATTGACGACGACACGGGAGCGATTCTCGATCCATTCGGCAACGCCACCCACACGGCCCTCTCGTTCAGCGTCGTGGGTGAAGACGTCCTGATCACGGGCGCGGGCCCCATCGGCATCATGGCCGCGGCGATTGCCCGTTTCGTCGGCGCCCGTCACATCGTCATCAGCGACGTCAACGAGTACCGGCTGGAACTCGCGCGCCGCATGGGCGCGACGCTGGCGATCAATGCGACGACCACGTCCCTCGACGACGCGATGAAGCAGCTCGGGATGGAAGAAGGGTACGACGTCGGCTTCGAGATGTCAGGCCACGGCGCGGCGTTCCGCGACATGCTGCGGACCATGAATCATGGCGGCAGCATCGCGATCCTTGGCATCCCGCCTGCGGAGATCGCCATCGACTGGAATCAGGTGATCTTCAAAGCCCTCACACTCAAGGGCATCTACGGCCGCGAAATGTTCGAGACCTGGTACAAGATGGCCAGCCTGCTCCAGAGTGGCGTGGACATCGCGCCCGTCATCACCCACCGCTTCGCGGCCGCCGACTACGCGCAGGCCTTCGAGGTGATTGCGACGGGACAGTCAGGGAAGATCATCCTGGACTGGACCGCGATCTAATCTCCCTGATCCATCGGCGTGTGCGAGTCCAGGAACAGCCAGGCGACCGCGCCAAGCGAATAGATGGTCGCCGAGATGTACAGCGCCATCGTCCAGTTCTGATTGGTCCAGGCGAGCAGGTAGCCGACGAAGAGCGACGATGAGGCGCCGGCGATGCCGCCGACCATATTCATCGCACCCGACACAGTGCCGGCGTAACGTCCGCCGATGTCCATCGCGCCGGCCCATGCGGACGGCATGATGAAGTCGTTGAAGAATCCCGCCATCCCGAGGACGAACATCGCCTGGATCGGATCGAAGACGCGGGTGAACACGAAGATCGATGCCGACGCGCCAAGGAATCCGGTGATCGCCATGACGCGGCGCGCCTTGATGACGCTGCCCATCGACTCGGCGAGGCGCGGGCCGAGCCGGCCGGCGATGAGGCATCCCACACCACCCATCAACAGGGGAAGGCCGGTGAGCAATGCCAGCACCATCGGATGCAGCTGCAGCGTCGTCTGACGCGCATCCCGCAGATACGTCGGCAGCCAGGTCACGTAGAACCACCAGCCGTACGCCAGGCAGGCGTACTGCAGGCACAGCAGCACGACGTTGCGATTGGCGACGAGCTGACGGAAGGGAAAGGTGTGCGCCTGACGGGTTTCCGAGCGAGGCGGCAGCAGCGCCAGTTCCGCCGCGTTGACGCCGGGGTGGGTGCTCGGGTCGTCGCGGAACCAGCGGTAGAACGCGATGGCCCAGATCACGCCAATCGATCCGAACAGCATGAACACGACGCGCCACGAGACGTGCAGATAGCGCAGGAGGTAGATCACCAGCAGCGGCGTGAGGGCGCCGCCCCAGCGTGACGCGAGCCACAAGGTCGCCTGCGCGCGCTCGCGTTCCTTCTTCGGCAGCCACGTGGTGAAGATGCGCGTCATGTTCGGAAACGCGCCGGCTTCGCCGACACCGAACAACGTCTGCGTGATCACGAGCGAGAACTGGTTGAACACCAAACCCGTCGCGGCGGTGAAGAACGACCACCAGATCACGATGCGCATGAGGACACGGCGCGGCCCGATGCGGTCGCCGAGCCAGCCGCCGGGAATCTCGAACAACGCGTAGGCCCAGCCGAACATCGAGAAGGCCCAGGCCATTTCCTTCGTGCTGAGATTCAAGTCCGCGCGGATGTACGGCGCCGCCTGCGACAGCGTGATCCGATCGATGTACATCACCACCGCCAGCAGCACCGCAAACATCGTGGTGACGTGACGCGCGCCGGTGGGAGTCGCGGACGGGTTGAATCCGGTCTGAGAGGGTGCAGCCATGAACCTTCCTGTCGCCGAAACCTAGGCCCCGACACGGCAGTCCGGTGCCGGTCGCGGTCGAGACGCCAGGTGGCTTGTTGAACAGGGGTAACACTAGCAGGTTGCGGGAAACCGCGGCAACCGCGAAGCGCGGCGCCGGCGCCTGTGTCACTGGCGTGGAGTACGCGCGAATGGTCAAGCCATTCCGCCGTCAAACCACGGCCACGACCGACCATTTCGCCGCGCTTTTGCGGCGCTTTGTTTCGACTACACTGTGAGATTGTGAGCGACAAATCGTGAGCGACAACAAGAAGGGCCCGTACCGGTCGGCCGCCTGGTTCGGCAAGCCGGACAAGGACGGATTCATCCATCGCAGCTGGATGCGGAACGAAGGTCTGCCCGAGGACGTGTTCGACGGGCGGCCGGTCATCGGCATCTGTAACACGTGGTCCGAGCTGACACCGTGCAACGCGCACTTCCGCACCATTGCCGAGCACGTGAAGCGCGGCGTGTGGGAAGCCGGCGCCCTGCCGCTCGAGTTCCCGGTGACGTCCACCGGCGAATCGAACATGCGCCCGACGGCGATGCTGTTCCGCAACCTCGTCGCGATGGACGTCGAGGAATCGATTCGCGCCAATCCGATCGACGGCGTCGTGCTGCTCTGCGGCTGCGACAAGACGACGCCGTCGCTGATCATGGGCGCGGCCAGTTGCGACATCCCCGCACTCGTCGTGTCCGGCGGTCCCATGCTGAACGGCAAGTACCGCGGCCAGGACATCGGCTCCGGCACGGACGTGTGGCGTTTCAGTGAGGAAGTCAAAGCCGGCACGATGAGCCTCAAGGAGTTCAGCGAGGCCGAAGCCTGCATGTCGCGCTCCGCCGGTCACTGCATGGTGATGGGGACGGCGTCCACGATGGCGTCGATGGTCGAGGCACTCGGGATGGGACTCCCGCAGAACGCCGCCATCCCCGCCGTGGACTCGCGACGCTACGCCCTCGCCCACCTGGCCGGCCGGCGCATCGTCGACCTCGTGAAAGAGAACGTCACTATCTCGAAGATTCTGACCAAGCCGAACTTCGAGAATGCGATTCGGGTGAACGGTGCAATCGGCGGATCCACGAACGCGGTGATTCACCTCGTGGCGATCGCGGGACGCCTGGGCGTTGACCTCACCCTCGCGGACTGGGATCGACTCGGACGCGACGTGCCAACCATCGTCGACTTGAAGCCATCCGGCCGCTACCTGATGGAAGACCTCTACTACGCCGGTGGACTGCCGGCCGTGATGCGCGCGCTCGCGGAACACGGGCTGCTCCACAAGGACGCGCTGACCGTGAACGGCAAGACCGTGTGGGAAAACGTGCAGGACGCGCCGACCTGGAACACCGAGGTCATCCGGCCGGTCACCGATCCCATCGTCAAGAGCGGCGGCATCGCGGTCCTCAAGGGCAACCTCGCGCCGACGGGTGCGGTGTTGAAGCCGTCAGCCGCCTCACCGCGCCTGATGAAGCATCGCGGCCGCGCCGTCGTGTTCGAAACCATCGAGCACTACAAGCAGCGCATCGTGGATCCCAACCTCGATGTCGACGCGGACTGCGTGCTCGTCCTGAAGAACTGCGGCCCCAAGGGATACCCGGGCATGGCCGAGGTCGGCAACATGGGCCTGCCGGCGAAGGTGCTCAAGCAGGGCGTGACGGACATGGTGCGGATTTCCGATGCGCGCATGAGCGGCACGGCGTACGGCACCGTGGTGCTGCACGTCACGCCGGAAGCCGCAGTGGGCGGACCGCTCGCGCTCGTGCGCGACGGCGACATGATCGAACTCGACGTCGAGGCGCGCCGGCTGCATCTCGATGTGTCGGACGCCGAACTCGAACGGCGCCGCGCCGAGTGGAAGCCCGCGCCGCTGCCGGCCAGCGGCTACGTGCGCATGTACGTCGAGCACGTGCAACAGGCCGATCAGGGCGCCGACCTCGACTTCCTGGCGGGCGGACGAGGCCTGACGGTGACGAGGGAGTCGCATTAGAGAGAGGGTTCCGGGTTCAGGGGTTCTGGGTTCGCCCGCGCCGTCCGCGACGGTCTCTGGAGCCCCGGAACTTCACCCTTCGACCATGCTCAAAGTGCCCTGAGGTAGCCGAAGGGCGGGTCCGGGGTATGCGCAGACGAAAGGAATAGACGTGACGAATTTCGATCTCAAGGGCCGCACGGCGGTCGTGACAGGGGCCGCGCAAGGGTTTGGCCGGGCCATCACCGAACGGTTTCTGCAGTCGGGTGCGTCGGTCGCCATGTGGGACATGGACGCCGCCGAACTGGACAAGGCAGCCGGCGAGCTGTCTGCCCTCGGTAAGGTCGTCCCGCTGCATGTGGACGTCGCCAGCATGGAGTCCGTGGACGCGGCGACCGCCGACACCATCAAGGCCTTCTCGAAGATCGACATCCTCGTGGGCAATGCGGGCATCGCCGGGCCGAATCACACGCTGTGGGAGTACCCAGTCGACGAATGGCGCAAGGTCATCGAGGTCAACCTCTTCGGCCTGTTCTACTGCAACCGCGCCGTGGCGCCGCACATGGTCGCGCAGAAATACGGCCGTATCGTGAACATCGCGTCCGTGGCCGGCAAGGAAGGCAACCCGAAGGCGTCCGCCTACAGCTGCTCGAAGGCCGCGGTCATCGCGCTGTCGAAGTCGCTGGGCAAGGAACTCGCCGGTCACAACATCGCGGTGAACGTCGTCACGCCCGCCGCCGCGAAGACGCGCATCTTCGATCAGATGACGCCCGAGTTTCACCAGTTCATGCTCTCGAAGATCCCGCGAGGACGATTCCTCGAAATCGACGAGCTCGCCTCGCTCGTGACCTGGTTGGCCACGGAGGAGAACTCGTTCTCCACGGGCGCCGTGTTCGATATCAGCGGCGGACGGTCGGTGTACTGACGCCGGTCCCCTGGACCTTCACGCTACGACGATGCTCAGTGTGCCCTGAGCGCAGCCGAAGGGCACGTCCAGGCCAATGACACGTTCGCTTCTCCCTTGATGACTACCGTCACCGACCTCGTTCCCAGTCTGATAGCCCTGCTCGGCGAGTCGGCGGTCCTCACGAAGCCCGAGGACCTGGTGCCGTACGGGTTCGACGGCACCGCGGCCATCAGGACGCGCCCCGGCGTCGTCGTGTTGCCGAAGACGACGGCACAGGTCGCGGGCTGCGTGAAGCTGGCCCATGCCGCCAGCGTCCCGATCGTCACGCGCGGTTCGGGAACGGGCCTCAGCGGCGGCAGCGTGCCGAGTCCCGACGCGCTGGTGATCTGCCTCGTGCAGATGGACGCCATCCTCGAGGTCGACGTCGAGAACCTCACGCTCCGCGCGCAAGCCGGAGCCGTGACGATGAAAATCGATGAGGCCGCCGGACGTCACGGCCTGCTCTACCCGCCGGATCCCGGGTCGATGCGCATCAGCACCATCGGCGGCAACGTCGCCGAGAACTCGGGCGGGCTGCGCGGCCTGAAATACGGCGTGACGCGCGACTACGTGATGTCCATCGAAGTCGTGCTCGTGGACGGCACGGTCGCACGGCTCGGCACGGCCTGTGTGAAGGACGTCGCCGGCTACTCGATGAAGGACCTGTTCATCGGGTCCGAGGGCACGCTCGGCATCATCACGGAGGTCCTCCTCAAGCTGGTGCCGCGGCCGGCGGCGCGCCGGACGATGCTGGCGTTGTACGACAGCATCGAGGACGCGGCCGAGACGGTGTCGGCCATCATCGCCGCGCGCATCATTCCCTGCACGCTCGAGTTCCTCGACCACATGACGACCGTGTGCGTGGAGGACTACGCGAAGGTGGGACTGCCGACCGACTGCGCCGCCGTGCTCCTGATGGAGACCGACGGGCATCCCGCGGCGGTCGAGGACGAAGCCGCGCGCATGGCGGACATCGCCCGCGCGCACCGGGCACGAGACGTTCGCACGGCGCGCGATGAGGCCGAGGCGCTGAGCCTCGCGGCCGCACGTCGGAACGCCTTTTCCGCCCTGGCCCGGCGGCGTCCGACCACGATTCTCGAAGACGTGACGGTGCCCCGCAGCAAACTGGCCACGATGGTCACCTTCATCGCGGAGACCGCGCGGCTGCACAACCTCGAGGTCGGGACGTTCGGCCACATGGGCGATGGCAACCTGCACCCGACGTTCCTGACCGACGAACGCAACGCCGACGAGATGAAGCGCGTCCACCACGCGCTCGACGCGATCGTCACGCGCACGCTCGAACTGGGCGGCACCATCACCGGCGAGCATGGCGTCGGTCTCGCCAAGAAGCCGTGGCTCCGTCAGCAGATGGGCGACGCGAGCTTCGAACTGATGCGCACCGTGAAGCGCGCGCTCGATCCGGGCCGCCTGCTCAATCCCGGCAAGATCTTCGATTGAGCATGGCGCCGCACACGCTGAAGACGCTCGACTACTCCATCCTGCAACAGTGCATGCACTGCGGGATGTGTCTGCCGACCTGTCCCACGTACGACACGACGAAGCACGAGCGCAACAGCCCCCGCGGGCGCATCGCGCTCATGCGCGCCATCGCGGACGACGAACTCGTGGTCAACGAGACGTTTGCCGACGAGATGAGTTACTGCCTCGGGTGCCTGGCGTGTCAGACGGCGTGTCCGGCCGGCGTGAACTACGCGGAACTCTTCGAAACCGCGCGCGCGGACATCGAGCGATCGGGCGTGAAGGCCGCGCCAGGCCGGAGCTTCTGGCGCTTCCTCACGCTGCACGTGCTGTTCATGCGCCCAGACGTATTGCGCCTGGCCGGTGCGCTGATGCGCGTCTACCAGCGCTCGGGACTCGAAACGCTGGTCCGTCGCTTCGGTCTCATCCGGCTCGCGCCGCCATCGCTCCGTCGCCTCGAACCACAAGCGCCGCGCATCGCGCCGGCGTTCTCGAATCGTTTGATTCGCGAGCACGAGATGCCGTCCGCCCCGGCGCGGTATCGCGTCGCGATGCTGACTGGCTGCATTCAGGACCTCGTGTTTCCCGACGTCAACCGCGACACGGTGGACGTGCTGCTCGCCAACGGGTGCCGCGTGTTCACCCCGCCTGAGCAGCCCTGCTGCGGCTCATTGCACGCGCACAACGGGGAGACCGGCCTCGCGGCCAGACTGGCGCGGCGGATGATCGACCTGTTTCCGCCGGATGAATTCGACGCGATCATCACGAACGCCGGCGGATGCGGTTCGCACCTGCGGCACTACAGTGGGCTCCTCGACGGCGATCCGCGGTATGCCGCTCGGGCGCGGGAGTGGGACGGGAAGGTCAAGGACATCCAGGAATGGCTCGCCGAAATCGGCTGCCGCGCGCCAGAGGCCGGACCGTTCGAGGCCCAGACGAAGATCACGTACCACGAGTCCTGCCACCTCGTGCACGGCCAGAAGGTCACGAAGCAACCACGCACGCTGCTCCGCCTGCTGCCCAACACGACACTTGTCGAGCTGCCCGAATCGACCTGGTGCTGCGGCAGCGCGGGCATCTACACGATCACGCAACCCGACCAGGCGGGCCTGCTCCTCAAGAGGAAGACGAGCAACATCCTGTCGACCTCCGCGACCATCGTCGCCACGGCCAATCCCGGCTGTCAGCTGCAGGTCGCACGCGGGCTGAAGGCGGAAGGCGCGACCGCCATCGAGGTCGTGCATCCGATGACGCTGCTGGCGAGGGCGTACCGGCGAGAGCAGCGGCCCTGGACCTGAAGGTCCGGGGTACACGCGTCCTACGCCAACCTGATCAACTGTCCGCCCGGCACCTTCTGCCACGCCAGATAATCGCGAGACGCGACATCGAGGCTTCGCAGCGCCAGGCGGGCATGCTCGCGCGCGACGGATTCCGCCCGGGCGCCCTCGCGGTGCTCGATGGCGTCAAGAATCGCGCGGTGGTGTTCCTGTCCGACCAGCATGATTTGATGACACTCCGGATCCGATGCCTGCGCGAGGACGAACGCGCTCGGTGAGGCGAACGGCAGCGCCACCACCTGCGCCATCAGCCGCCCGAGCATGCGATTTCGCGAGAGTTCCAGCAGCAGACGATGAAACAGATCGTTGAGCTCGATGTAGCGTTCGAACTCGGGGAGTCGCGGCGTCCGGGTCCGGACGACCGCGTCGAGGCGGCGCACCACATCCTTCAAGGCCTTCAGCTCGCCCGGCTCTCCGAAACGCTCGGCCGCGAGCCGCGCCGCCGTGCCCTCGAGTGTGCCGCGCAAGTCGATGGCATCGTGGATTTCGGCGAGCGTGAACTCCCGGACCGTGAAGCCGCCCGTGGAACGCCGCTCGAGCAGACCTTCGTGCTCGAGCCGCTCCATCGCCAGACGCAACGGTGTGCGTGAGACGCCGATCGTCGACACGAGCCGCAGTTCCGGAACGCGGCGTCCCGGCCGGAGTTCACCGAGCAGGATCAGCTCGCGCAATCGCAGGAGCGCTCGAAGAATTTGAGGCGAGGGGCCTTTCTGACGAGAATTCACGGGGGCTCCGGCGCACGACCGCGCCGGAGGATTGTAGCCCGCCTATCGCAGCGGCGTACTCTGAGGCACGCGGACCACGATCGTGCCGGCGATCAGATCGTGCCACGCCTGACGCTGACGGTTATCGCCAAGCAGGATCCAGAAGAAGCCAATCCCCAGCGCGAGAAGCGAGAAGACACTCGCCAACCCGCGCACGGCGCTGTCTTCCCACGACAGCGGCTTGCCGTCGGTCCGAATCACGCGTAGCCGGCAGATGATCCCACCGACGGTGGTCCCGCGCCAGGTCCAGAACGCCACGTTGTACATCGTCAACATCGCAAGGAACCAAAAGAGCTCGCGGTTGTGCGGCTCGACCCACAGAAACAGCAGGAACACCAGGAAACAGTCCAAGAGCGCACCAGCCACTCGCTGGGCAAAGCTCGCGCGCGGCAACGCCAGCAGCCCGGAGACGCCGTGATCGGTCGCCGTCTCTGGCGGAGCCGACAACGAGGGATACACCTCGGCCGTTGCAGACCCCCTCTCGGGTGTCTGCAACGGCTCGTAGGCGATCGGCGCCGGCGGTGCGATTGGGGGTGGAATGGGCATGTCCGGCCCTCTCGTGTCGCGCGCCCGGAACTCGGGAATCTCCGGTGGCGGGACCGGCGCAGGCGGCTTCGGTGGAGCGGGGTTTTCCTTGCGCAGGGCCCTGAACATCGTGGCCGTTGCGCCACCAAGTCCGAGAACGCTCACGGTGACCCAGGTCACCAGGCCAAGCACCGGCACCATGTAGGCGAGCGTCAGCAGCACGAAGCCGATGACGAGCGACCGCACGGCCTCCGCGCGGCTGTCTGAATCCGATTCACGAACGATGCTCCATCCGAGCCACCGGGTCACCGCGATCTTGCCGATGACCGTCGCGATCAGCAGTGAGCAGAGGAGAAATGGCAGCGCGACGATACCAACGACCGACACGGCCAACAGGAAAGACACGGGGCCAATGAGCAGCAGGACCAGAAGGCCGGTGAGAAACGTCGTGAGCGGCTTGGCCGCGATGGATGTCGCACTCGCGCGCACCGGCCCTTCGAACACGAGTCCAAGCACCAGCGTGACGAAGAACGCGATGGCGAGGAAGACCCACACCCACGGAAGGCCGGGAACGACCACGCGGCCCAGCAGCAGACCGCTCGTCAGCCAGGGCACGAACGCGCGGACGCGATCGCCCATCTCCGACGACCCGATGACGACCTGTTCCCCACCCGGCGAGAAGTTCGCCGCTGCGCCGAGCGCTCCGGCAATCGTCACCAGATCGCCGTGGACCGTGCCGCCGCTGTCAACGTCCACACCGCCGCCCACGTTCACGAGATCGCCCTCGATGACTCCCGTGCTTGCGATCGTCACCTTCCCGAACACCACGACGACATCGCGGCGAACGCGCCCCTCGACGCGAAGGGATCCTGCGACGAGCACGACATCCTCGACGTTCTCGCCAGCGCGCACGGTGTAGTTCTGATTGACGCGGATGACCGGACTGCCCCCGCGGAAGTCGACGCGATCCGGCTGAAAATCGCGCATGCCCGGCGGCACCGGCCTGGCCGGTGCAGTGGGAGCGGCGTCCGGAATGGGTGCCGGCGCGGCCTGTGGAGACCGCGGGGCTTGCGTCGGACGGGCGCTGCGCGGTGCCGCCGGTGCGGCCGGCACCACAGGCGCCTCGGGTGTCTGCGACGCCTGAACACGAGCGGACGAGCGGGCGAATTCGCGCGGCCGGCTCGAACTATCCCCCACCAAGACCCAACGCACGATGGCGCTCGTGCGCTCGAGCACCCTGAGTGTCGATTGCACCTCGCGCACCTTGGCATGCGCGCTGACCGCCGCGGCGGCCACGACGATGAACGTCGCGCACAGGGCGGCGACGGTCTTCAGAGATCTCTTGTTCATGACTGGGGTGTCCCTCCGAAAGCGAGGCGGCTCAACGCCGCACCAAATGCCAGACTGGCCACGAGCATGGCGAGGATGGGCAACACCGCCACACTCGCCACCGGGCCGATCACGACGCGCCACACGATTTCCGCGGCCCGCTGCGCATCCATCGTCCGCGCGATCACCTGCCACACGTCGGTGGTCACGCGTCCGATCATGGGCGCCGACTCCGCCGCGATCGAGGCCTGCGCGATCGGCAGGGACAGGCCGGTGACGGTCAGAAGCGCCAGGCACAAAACAACCGACGCCGCCTGCCAGCCTACGGGCCACGTCCGCCAGGCGCGCGCATACCACGGACGCTGCGCCTCTGCCCCCGCGGCCATCACACGTGACAGCAGCGACCGCGGCGCGCGCGGCGCGGGCAAGTCACGCAGTTCACGGTCGATCAGATGTTCGAGTTCGTCGTGGTCCATCGTCATGACGTCATGTCCCTCGCGCGGCTCACAAGGTTCCGGATCGGCCCGTCACAGCGTCCCAAGCGTGATCCGCAGCGCCTCGCGCGCGCGGTGAATGTCGGTCTTCACTTTGGCCAGCGTGATCCCCAGGAGATCGGCAATGGCCTGATAACTGTGCTGCTCGAAATGGAACAACACGAGCGGCACGCGCTGGTGCTCCGGCAACTGGCGGACGGCCCGTTCGACTTGCTCCTGCCGTTCCCGGGCGTCCAGTCCGGCGCCGGGTGCGGCCGTGTCCGCCACGACCGTCGCCTCGAAGCCTGCCTCGCCCCCGTCGTCGTCGTCCCGCCGCATCTCGCTGAACAGCCGCCACCGCGAGCGATAGCGCGACAGGTGGTTCAGGCAGATGTTGGTCGCCACTGTTTTCAGCCAGCCTGCAGCGGTCGGACTCGCGCCGATCTGGTCGAACCGCTCGTAGGCTTTGAGGAAAACGGTCTGAGACACGTCCTCCGCGTCCACCGGATTGCCCAGCAATCGGACCGCGGTGGCAAACACCATGTCCTGGTATTCGCGGACGAACGCCTCAAAGAGGTCGGCGTCGGTCACGGTTGGGAGTTTGCCCCACGTCCCTCACTGGGTAGCTAACCCGCCGATGGATGGGAAGTTGCAGGGGCCCTCCACACACGGCCCCTCCACAAGCTTTCCCCCGGCCGGTCAGCCCCGGCCCACGAACGGCATCTTCGTCGCCATGACCGTCATGGATTGCACGTTCGCGTCGAGGGGAAGGCTGGCCATGTAAAGGACGGCGTTGACGACGTGGGCGAGGTCGATGAGGGGCTCGACGGCGATGGTGCCGTTGGCCTGCGGGACGCCACTCGTCATCTTCGCGGCCATCTCGGTGGCCGCGTTCCCGATGTCGATCTGGCCGCACGCGATGTCGTGTTTCCGCCCGTCGAGCGACGTGGATTTCGTGAGCCCGGTGATGGCGTGCTTGCTGGCGGTGTAGGGCGCGGAGTTGGGCCTGGGCGCGTAGGCCGAAATCGAGCCGTTGTTGATGATGCGCCCGCCGCGCGGGGACTGCGACTTCATCAGGCGAATCGCGTGCTGCGTGCACAGGAACGCGCCGGTCAGGTTGATGTCGATGACGGCGCGCCACTGGTCGAGCGTGAGATCCTCGAGCGGCACCCCCGGCGCGCTCACGCCGGCGTTGTTGAAGAGCACGTCAAGGCGGCCGCCCTCTCGACGCGCCGTCTCGAACAATGCCGAGACCGAGGCGGGGTCGGTCACGTCGGTCGGCACCGCGCGCGCGCGGTTGCGTGACTCGCCCGCCGCATCGGCCGTGCCCATCAGGGCCTCGGCACGACGTCCGGCGAGAAAGACCGTGTATCCCGCGCTCAGCATGCCGAGTGACACCGCGCGGCCAATACCGCTCCCGGCGCCCGTCACGATCGCGACTCTGGCTGCGCCGGTGGTCATGCGTGTGACGCTCCCTGGCGGGAGTAGAGAACGACCCACTCGGCGAGGCAGACCGGCTTCTCGACGTGCTGACGCTCGATGGTCACGTCCCACGTGACGAGCAAACCATCTTCGTGCTGCCGCACCTGCTTCACGACGAAGCGCCCGCGGACGACGGCTCCGGCGTGGACGGGCTGCGTGAAGCGCACGCGGTCGAGGCCGTAGTCGAGGTTCATCGGGCTGTCGGTGACCTCAATCTGCTGCCGGAGCATGTGCCCGATGAGCGACAGGAGCAGGAAGCCGTGCGCGACGGTCGTCTCGTAGGGCGACTCCGCGGCGGCGCGGAGTTTGTCCACGTGGATCCACTGCTCGTCACCGATGACCTTCGCGAAGTCATCGATGCGTTGCTGTTTCACCTGCACCCAGTCGCTGACTGTGAGTTCCTGTCCGATACGTTCCGCGAGCGCGTCGAGGGTCGTCTGATTCGTGGACATAGGCTGTTTGTCGCCATGATAGCCTGATCGCGCGCTATGAAAATCGCGGTGTGTGTGAAGCAGGTGGTCACGCGTGAGACGCAGGTGCGCGTGAACTCCGAGGGGACCTGGATTCGAGACGAGGCCGCCAGCTGGGCCCTGAACGAGCCGGACGCGTATGCGCTCGAAGAGGCCTTGCGGCTGAAAGAACGTCACGGCGGCGAGGTGATCGCCGTATCAGCCGGACCGGCCCGCGTGGCCCAGGTGCTGCGGGAGTCGCTGGCGCGCGGCGCGGATCGGGCGATTCATGTCGAAGGCACGGACCTCGCGGCGGCCGACGCCGCGGTCACGGCCCGGGCCCTGGCGAGCGCGCTGGGCGACGAGAAGGTTGACCTGATCCTGACGGGACTGCAGTCCGACGACCAGGGCTTCGCGCAGGTCGGGGTGGTGCTCGCCGAACGCCTGGCCATGGCGCACTCGACGATCATCATGAACATCGAGGTGGCCGACGGCCGCCTCCGCGTCAAGCGCGAGCTCGAAGGCGGCTGGTTTCAGTGGGTCACGCTGCCGCTGCCTGCCGTGCTCACGATCCAAAGCGGCATCAACCAGCTCCGATACGCCACGCTCAAGGGCATCATGGCGGCCAAGAAGAAAGAGCTCCGCGTCGTCCCGGCGCCGGTCGCGCAGGCGCCCACGACAAGAATTGTGTCGGTGTATGTGCCGGAAAAGGCGAAGAAGACCCGTCTAATCAGCGGTGCACCCGCTGAAGCCGCGGCGGAACTCGTGCGCGCGCTGCGGGACGATCGCGCGATCTAGCGTGTTTGCTTCTATACTCGCGACGGGAGGCTTCATGACGGATTCGAAAGACGGCGGAGATCTGCTGCAGAGCACGGCGGAAATCATCGGTCGCACGCTTGGACGCGCGGCGGGAGCGGTCGACGCGACGCGCACTCGCGGCGAGGAGCTCATCTCCGAAGCTGGCGAGAAGCTGGCTGAGGGGCAAGCGCAGGTCGCCGGCGCGGTCAAGGAGACCAAGGCGCGCGCGGAGGACGCCGTAAAGCGTGTGCGCCAGACGGCGCAGGAAGCCGCGACGCGCGTGACCGCGCTCAAGAAATCCGCGGCCAAGGCCGCCGCCAATGCCAAATCCTCGGCGTCCCGTCAGGTGGCCAGCGCCGTGAAGCAAGTGCGAGCGGCCGGCAAGACGGTGACGAAGGCCGTTGCAAAGGGCCGGGCCTCCGCCAGCAAGACCGTCGCCCGCGGCCGCACGACCGCGAAGAAGGCCAAGACCCAGGCCAAAAAGGTCGTCGCCAAGGGTCGCTCGGTAAAGAAGGCCGTCAAGACCAGCGCGCGCACGGCCAAGAAAGCCCTCAAGAAGACCGTCAAGAAAGCGATCAAGAAGACCCGCAAGAAATAGACCCGCGGAGCCCCGGCCCTTCACTGTTCGCGCAGCGCAGAGTGCGCTGAGCGCAGTCGACCGGCGTCGTTCGATCCTCCCGGCCCGCCTCTGATCGCCCGGGCGGTTCGGGAGCGTCACGACCAGCGCGCTGCCGGTCGGCCTGGGTCACGACCCGTTGATGCAGCAGCGCCGCGAACGCGACCGTTCCAAGAATGACGACGACTTTGCCGAGCGTCATGAGCAGGTCGTCCATGCCGGACGAACACCGCAGGGACGGTAAGGTTGCGGTGGCCCCGGAAGGTCCGGGCTCCACGAACGCTACGGCTGATACGTGAACGCCAGAATTGCGCCTTTGTGCGTGACGGAGTTGGGATCCGTCGCGGCGTAGATCGTCTTGCCGTCGGCCGTGATCTCCAGATCGCGGTAGCGGTCTTGAGCCCGGAAATATGCCAGGGGTCCGCCGTCGACGGCCGTGCCAGCGGCGTTGAGTTTCACGCGATAGACGACGCCGCGAAGGAGGCTCGTGACGAGGACCGAATTCGCCCAGCCAGGCACCCCCGCTTTGGCGCTGTAGACCACGGTCCCAGATGGCGCGATCGTCGCGTTGCCGGTCTTGAAGTCGTAGTCCGATGACACCGTGAAGAACGTCTGAATCGGCGCCACGAAGTCCGGGCTGTTCCAGGACGTCTCCTTCGTTGCCGGCACCGACGATGGCGCGACTATCGCGTCCCACGTCAGCGACGCGCAGTTCGGCGCCGCGGACCAGTTCTGATACGTATAGGCCTTGTCATCACGGTAGCCCGCCACGTGCGGCCACCCGTAGTTCTTGCCGGCCTGGATGAAATTCAGCTCGTCGTCGACGCTCGGACCATGCTCGGACGCGTAGAGCTTGCCGTCCGGGCCGAACGCCAGCCCCTGCGAGTTGCGATGACCGTATGAGTAGATGTGGCTGCGCACACCGGCAATCGTCGGGTTGTCCACGGGAATCGATCCGTCCAGATTGATGCGCAGGATTTTGCCCTTGTAGACGGCGGGCCAATTTTTCGCGGTGACGTCGGCCGCGGTCGGCACCACCTGCGCCTGGATCGGCTGGCAATAGACGGAGAACTGGTTCACGCCACCGTCACCGAGCGTCAGATACAGCTTCCGATCGGGTCCAATCATGAGGCGTCCGGACAAGTGGTCGACACCGGCCGGCAGGTTGTCGATCACGTCCATCTGGCTGCCAAGCGTCTCGGCTTTGGCATCGTAGGTGTACCGTCGGATCTTCATCCGCCGGGTCTCGGCCGGACCGGGATCCGCGTCGTAGGTCATCGCCACGTAGACGAAGTCCGAACCGCGATTCATCCCGAAGTCCGGATGCAAGGCCATGCCCAGGAGTCCATCCTGACCGACCGTCTGCATCACATCGGGAATCGTCACGGCTGTGCGCTTCGCGCCATCCGCGGGATTCACGCGCGTGATCCGCTTGCCCACGCGTTCGGTGACCCACAGTCTGCCGTCCGGCCCGAGCAGCACTTCCCAGGGACCGGCCAGGCCGCTGGTGACGACGCGCATCGCGAACGTCTCGGTGCCAAGCGGCGCCCCGGCCGGGGGTTGGGGCTGTTGCGGCGCGACGAACCACGACACCAGCGCAAACACGATTGAGATAGCCATGACCCGCATTCTCTCGCTGAAGGCCATCCACCGCCAACAAGGAAAGCGAGATCGATAGAATCGAGGGCATGACCGTCCAGCTCAACGATCGGGACCTGTTCCGCGAAGCCTGCTACATCGACGGGACGTGGCGAACCGGGACCTCCACGATTCCCGTCGACAATCCGGCCACGGGAGAGATCCTCGGGAACGTGCCGCGGCTCGGCAAGGACGAGACTCGCCAGGCCATCGACGCCGCCAACCGGGCCTTCTCCACCTGGCGCCAGACCACGGCCCGCGATCGCGCGCTGATTTTGCGCCGATGGTCGGATTTGATGCTCGCCCACCAGGAGGACCTGGCCAGGCTGATGACGCTCGAGCAGGGCAAACCTCTCGCCGAATCACGGGGCGAGGTCGCCTACGCCGCGTCCTTTCTGGAATGGTTCGGCGAGGAAGCCAAGCGCGTCTACGGTGACACCATCCCCGGCCACCAGGCCGACAAGCGCATCGTCGTCATCAAGCAACCGATCGGCGTCGTCGCGTGTATCACGCCGTGGAACTTTCCCCTGGCGATGATCACGCGCAAGGTCGGTCCGGCGCTGGCCGCCGGCTGCACCGTCGTCGCCAAGCCAGCCTCACAGACCCCATTTTCTGCACTGGCGCTCGCCGAACTGGCGCACCGCGCGGGAGTGCCCGGGGGCGTGTTCAACGTCATCACCGGCAGCGCGACAGACATCGGCGGCGAACTGACGTCGAATCCGATCGTGCGGAAGCTCTCGTTCACCGGCTCCACCGAGACGGGTAAAACGCTGATGGCGCAATGCGCCGGCACCGTGAAGAAACTGTCGCTCGAGCTGGGGGGCAACGCGCCGTTCATCGTGTTCGACGATGCGGATCTGGATGCGGCGGTGGAAGGCGCCATCGCGTCGAAGTATCGCAACACGGGCCAGACGTGCGTCTGCGCGAATCGCCTGCTGATTCAGGATGCGGTGTATGACGTATTCGCGGAGAAGCTCGTCGAAGCGGTGAAGAAACTCGTACCGGCGCCGGGGCTGGAGCCAGGCTCGACGCAGGGTCCGCTCATCGACGAGCACGCCGTCGCCAAGGTCGAACAGCACATCGCCGACGCGACGTCCAAGGGGGCCCGCGTGCTCACGGGCGGCCACCGCCACGCGCGCGGCGGCCGGTTCTTCGAGCCTACGGTCTTGATCGGCGCCACGTCCGCCATGCTCCTCGCCAAGGAGGAGACCTTCGGGCCGGTCGCGCCGCTGTTTCGATTCACGACGGACGCCGACGCCATCGCAATGGCGAATGACACCGAATTTGGATTGGCGTCGTACTTCTACGGACGGGACGTGTCGCGTGTGTGGCGGGCGGCCGAAGGGCTCGAGTACGGCATGGTCGGCATCAACACCGGTCTCATCTCCACGGAAGTTGCCCCGTTTGGGGGCGTCAAGCAGTCGGGGCTGGGGCGCGAGGGATCGAAATACGGCATCGAGGAATACGTCGAGATTAAGTACCTCTGCTTCGGGGGAGTCTAGCTCGCCGTCTCTGCGGCGATGCGCTCATGAGCACATCCTGCTCCACTCAGGATGCCGGCGTCCTGATCTCGGGGCTGAAGAAGATTGAAGTCCATGCCGGCCTATCGCTGTGGCAGCGCGAAGGCCACGTACACTCCACCCGTGGGCTTGCCGCGGTTATAGCCCCCACCCGCCGCGATGGCGATGAACTGTCGCCCGTTGACTTCGTACACGGCGGGGGTTGCGTTGCCTGAGAACGGGAGGATGGTCTCCCAGAGCAGCTTGCCGGTGGACTTGTCGAAGGCACGGAACTTCCGATCGAAGTTGGTCGCGCCGATGAACACCAGTCCTCCGGCCGTGACGACCGGCCCGCCGTAGTTTTCGGAGCCGGTGTTCGCGAGGCCCTTCTCTGTCAGCTCCGGGTATTCGCCCAAGGGTATGCGCCAAGCGTAGGCGCCGGTGTTGAGATCAATCGCGCTCAGCGTGCCCCACGGCGGCGCGATGGCCGGATACCCGTCGGGATCGAGAAACTTCTGGTAGCCGGTGAATCGGTATGGCAGCGCGTTCGGGGCGTTGGCCGCCGGCCCTGCCGGACCATCTTCACCCGTCGTCAGGAACTTCACGAGCGCGGCGACGGCCGTCTGATCCAGCGTCGACACACCCGGCATCCGCCCGCCGCCCTGCCGGATGATCGTCGAAATCTCAGCGCCCGATTTACGGTCGCCGACGCCAATCAACGAGGGAATCGCGGGCGGCGTGCCGCGCCGGTCGTCGCGATGACAGGCGGCACACTCGCGCTGGTACACGGCGCCGGCATTCTGTCCGAGGTTCGTCGGCGCCAGAGCGCCCGTCCACGCCACGTCGTTCGCGTTGACGTAGAAGAGGTTCGTGTCGGGATCGACGGCCTGTCCGCCCCACTCCGCTCCGCCGTCAAAGCCCGGAAACACGACGGTGTCTTTCCCCACCGACAACGGCACGAACTGGCCTTCGCTGCGGAAGGTTCGAAACCTTTCCACCGCCCATGCGTGCGCTTCGGGCGTGCGCATCGTGAGGTCGTTCTCGCTCAGGCGCTGCCGCGCGAACGGCATCGGCAACGTCGGCAACACCTGGATTTCTGCAGATCTCTCGCCCGGCACATCGCTCGCGGGAAACCGATGCGTGTCGACCGGAAACAGCGGCAAGCCCGTGTCGCGATCCAGCACGAACACATAGCCGTGCTTCGTTGCCTGCGCGACGGCGTCGACCCGGCGGCCGTTTCGACGGACGGTGACCAGCACCGGCGGCGACGGGAGGTCCCGATCCCAAATGTCGTGCCGCACGACCTGATAGGACCAGATGCGCTTGCCGGTCGTGGCATCGAGCGCGATGAGGCAGTTCGCGTAGAGGTTGTCACCGAGCCGATTGCCGCCGTAGAAATCCATGGCAGCCGACCCGGTCGGCACGTAGACCACACCGCGGCGTGCGTCGAGCGCCATGCCCGGCCAGCTATTCGCGGCACCGTTGACCTTCCACGAGTCAGGGGACCACGTCTCGTATCCAGCCTCGTCTGGATGCGGAATCGTGTGAAAGCTCCAGCGAAGCTTCCCCGTTCGCGCGTCATAGGCACGGATGTCGCCAGGGGATGCGGGCAGGCCCTCCGACTCCCGTCCCCCGACGATCACGAGGTCGCGGAAGACCACGCCAGGACTCGTCAGCCGCACGGACTGGCCTTCGAGCGGTCGTCCCAGCCCGAGACGGAGGTCGATTCGCCCGCTTTCACCAAACGAGGGAATGACCGTGCCGCGCCGCGCGTCGAGCGCGTAGAGGAAATTATCCACCGCCCCGTAGACGCGACGCTCCGAGCCCGCGGCCCAATACATGAGGCCACGATTCGGGCCCCGGCCGACGATCTGCGAGTCGAACGTCCAGAGCAATTTCCCAGTGGCCGCATCCACAGCAATCGCCTTGTGCGACGGCGTGTAGGCATAGAGCACTCCATCGACGACGATGGGTTGCGTTTGCAGGCCGCCGGTTTCCTTCGTGTCGAATGACCACGCGAGTTGCAGTTGCGCGACGTTGCCGCGGGTGATCTGTCGCAGGCTCGAGTAGCGGAGCTGGTCCGGAGTGCCACCGTAAGCGGACCAGTTCCGGTATGACGGCGCCTGCTGCGCCTGAAGCGCGCACGCCACAGCGACCGTGATCAGGCCGACGGCAAGGGGCCGACGATGACGAGTCATGGGGCGCCATTGTCCCCTGAAATCGGGCCGTACAACGAAACTGGCCGACCGACGCGCACGTCGATCGGCCAGTGCCATGCTCGAGGTGTGATGCGACTACTGGCGTCCGGGGGCCGGAGCGCCGGCTGGCGGCGTCGCCGGGGCACCCTGACGACCTGCACCACCACCCTGACGTCCCGCGCCGGCTCCCGCAGCGCCGGGAGCACCGGCAGCGCCTGCTGCCCCACCCGCGCGGTTGCCCCGGCCGCCGCCGCCACGCTGTGGCGCCGTGCCGTTGACGAGGGTCTCGACGGGATAGTGCGCCGACCACGCGATGCCTCGGAGGATCATCCCCTGGACGTCGGGACGCGCGAAATTGGTGTAGGTGTGGCCCTGCATCCACACGAACGCCCTCGCCGGCTGCCCGCCGAAGATCGTGTGTTCATACGTCCACATCTGCGGCACGACCTCACCCGATGACGGCATCGGCGCCGTCGCGAGCACGTGAATCTGCGGATTCTTGGCCCACGTCATCTTGAAGAAGGCTTCGTCCTGAATCGAGAAATCCGACATGCCCTTCATGATCGGCGAGGCCTTGTCGACGATCGTGTATTTGATTTCGCCCGACGAAAAGTTCTGTTCGCCGTGCTTCTTGGCGCCGCCCACGAGCGTCGCGAAGTACTCGGGATCGTCACCGCACAACGTGTCGTGGAACAGCACCAGGCCGCCGCCGCGCTTCAGGTAATCGTCCATGATGGCGCGCTCGGTGGCCGTCATGTACCCGGCATCGCCCTTGTACATCACCATCACGTCGGTGTTGGCCAGTTCCTGAGCGGACGGAAAGTGGTACGACCCGTCGACCAGGGCACCGTGGTCGGTGAGCAGCTTGCTCCAATCGGCGCTGAGCTGCGGATAGTCGTGCGCGCCCTCCCCATGAGACTTCAGGCCGGACCGAATGTAGATGTGAATCGGCCGGGTATCGCCGGCCTGAACCGTCGGCGCCGCCGACGGCACCGGGACCTGCTGCGCAGACAGCGTGCCCGCGGCAACAGCAAGGAACGAAGCGGCAACGACAATGCGAGCGTTCATAGGAGCTCCTGAATGTGCTTACTGGGGAATGAGGCGAATGACGCGCCCCGGCGTTGAGGCGGAGAGTTGGATGTTGCCCCCCGCCGGATTGGGCACGCCCGTCGGATTCTGGACCGCGATATAGAAGTAGCCGTCAGGGCCCTGGACGATGTCGCGAACCCGGCCAAACGAATCGAACACGACTTCCTGGGTCACGACCGTGTCGCCCTTGACCTCGAGGCGGCGCAGCGCCTGGCCCGCCAGACCGCACACGAAGAGGCTCGTGTTCTTCCAGCCTGGATAGCGAGTGCCCGAGTAGAACGAGATGCCGGCCGGCGCGAACGTGGGCGTGTAGTACACGACGGGATCGTCCATGTCGGGCAGGCTCAGCTTGTATTGCGGCGGCCCCTGCTTGGAGGCGAGATTCCAGCCGTAGTTGTGGCCCTTGATCAGGACGTTGACCTCGTCGGCCGTGTTCGGACCGTGCTCCGACTCCCAGAGATGTCCGCTGACCGGGTCCCACGCGAGGCCTTCCGGATTGCGATGACCGTAGGTCCAGATCGAGGCGACGGCCCCCGGCGTGTTGACGAACGGATTGTCCTTCGGCACCGTGCCGTCGTCGTTGAAGCGGTGCACCTTGCCGAGCGGCTTCGTCAAGTCCTGGGCGTAGTTCGGGTTGTTGCCGTTCCGCTCGCCCAGGGTGAAGAACAGATGGTTCTGCGTATCGAACAGCAGCCGTGAGCCGTAGTGCGCGCCGGAGGTCGTGTAGAGATCATTGGACGCCCGGAAGATCGTCTGCTGAGCGGTCCACTTGTTGTCCTTGCTCAGCTTGCCCCTGACGACCACGGTCATTGAGGGCACTTGAGGTGGCCCACCTCGACCGCCGCCGCGGCCACCACCACCACCACCCGCCTGGGGCGCCGGTGCGGCTGCCGGATCTGGTGCGGGAGCCGGCGGCGCCGGGGGTGGCGCCACGTAGCCCGGCTGGTCTTCGACGTACGCGAGATAGATCCATCCGTTCCGTGCGTACTGAGGGTGGACCTCGACGTCGAGGTAGCCACCGTCCTGCTGCACGTGCGCCTTCGGCGTGCCCTCGATCACGGTCTTCTTGCCGGCCTTGTCGACAACCTGCAACCGGCCGTCACGCTCGGTCACGAGCATGCGGCCATCCGGCAGGAACGCGAGCGCCCAGGGCGTCATCAATCCATCCGTCACGAGCTCGACCTTGAAGGTCTGCTTCGCGGACTTGATGACCGTGCCGTCCGGGCTCTCGTTGAAGGCCGCGCGCGGTCGCAGCGGCGCGCCCGTCTGGGTGCGGATGTGGGCGATCAACTGGAAGATCTGTTCGTCGGTCAGCGACTTGAACCCTTCCATCTCGGTGTTCGGCACGCCGTTCTTGATGCTGTTCGCAATCCGCGCATCCGTAGTGCTGTCGAGCCACTTCTGATCGAAGAGACTCGGCGCCCGGCCGCCGGCCGCATCATTGCCGTGGCAGCCTGCGCACTGCTCTGTCCACAGGAGGGATCCTGGCGTCGGCCCGCCGCGTCCTCTGCCGCCTCCACCTCCGGGCGCCCCCGGGACGCCTGGTGCACCGGGAGCCTGCCCTCCGGGAGGCGCGGGCGCCTGCGCGCCAGCCGGCGGCGCCTGCGCGGTCGCGACGGTGGAAGAGCGCTTGGCGGCATAGGCCATCGCCAAACCGATGGCAGCGATCACGCAGAACTTCCTCATCTTGAGCGTCCTCGTCACGGTAAGAATCAGGGCCGACAGCGGTTAGACCACTTGTACAGCATCCGCAGGCGTCGTCCGGGAACATCACGAAGACGCCACGCGCTCGACATTCGTTTACGTGGCGCTCGCCGGACGTCGATGCGCAGGCTGGCAGGTGCACATCTTGTCAGCATCCGGTGCAACGAATCCAGCAGCTTTCTTGAGACAAGAGCACGGGCGGACGCGGAGTCGTGCTCCGCATCCGCCCGGGTGATGACGAACGTCAGAAGGCGAAACGCACTTGCAATTGCATCGTCCGCAGGGCCTGAGCCCCCGTGGCGCCACCAAAGCCCGCGCTGGTCGTCTTCAGCTTGGTCTGATCCACAGTTCCATCGGCAAGGAACTGCGAATTGCGAACGGTCTGGTTGACCGGGCTGACGAGCTGCAACTGCGTCTGGCGGCCGCTGTAGACCACCGTGTTGAACGCATTGAACATGTCGAGGCGGATCTGCGCCGATCGGCCGCGGCCGAGACGGAACGAACGAGACACCGACATGTCGGTCGTCTTGTCGGCGCAGCCGGTCATGTAGTTCCGACCCGACTCGAGCCCGAGGCTCCCTGGCAGCGGGCCGGAGAACGCGGTGGTCGTGAACTGACTGAACCGGCTGTCCGCGCAGCCGCTGCCGGTGGCGCCGTTGACGACCGTGCGAGCGGCATAGTCCGGGGATCCGGTGAGGTTGATGTTCGCGCCGTTGTTCTGGTACGCATACGAAATGTCGTACGTCGTCCCGGAACCCGCCGTCAGGATCCCGGACAGCTGCCAGTCATTGACGACGTACCCGACGACCTTCAGAGCACCCGAGTCGCTGTGCAGATCGGGCAGGTCCCAGACGAAGTTCGCCTTGATCGTGTGGCGCTGGAGGCCCGTGTTCTTCATCAGGTCCTCGTAGGCCGCTTGATCCGCACGAACCGTGTACGACCCATCGGCCGCGTGGTCGAGGCGCACGGGCGACGTCGGCAGCCCGGTGGTGCCGGTGTCGCTCAGGCTCAACGTGTAGTTCCCACCGAAGGACACGCCGTTGCGGAAGCGGCGGTTGGCCGCGAACTGCAACGAGTGGTACGTCCGGTGGAAAAACTGCCACTGCTGGTCGATGTTCGCGTAACCGCGGAACGGACGCAGCAGTTCCTGGATGTACGCGCCGTTGCCGGCCACGGCGGTCACCGCAGCCGACCTCGTCGGGTCCTGATTCTTCGCCAGGAACCCGGCGCCGAGGTCAATCGAGTTCACGTTCACCGCGCCAGTGCCATCGTTCTGATCGAGCACCGAATACGATTTCTGGCCGACGTACGAGATATCCAGCGAGGACGACCAGGGCAGCGCCATCTGCACGCCGGCATTCCACTGGACCGACGAGGGCAGGCTGTCGTTGTTGTAGCGGTAATTGATGATCGTCGGAACGCCGGAGCTCGCCGGTGCGGTCGCGAGATCCTGCAGGCGACCGTTCCGAACGGTCTGGTTCGTCGAGGTCGGCGGATTCTGCGACTGGTAGTAGATCGAGTCGCCGGCGGGCCGGTCGAAGAAGAGCCCCATGCCGCCACGAAGGACCATCGACTGATGGCCCGTCACGTCGTAGGCGAACCCGAAGCGCGGCGCCACCGCGAGGGACGGCCACAGGTAGTTGTACTTCGAGATTCCCTTGCCCGCCTGGACGATGCCGTTGGTCGGGCTGCCCGTGTTCGGCACGATCTGACCGATGAGCGACGCCGTGCCGGCGCCCATCAGCTTGCCCGTCTGCGGGTTCAGCGCCTGGCGGGTCGTCTCGCATGACACCGCGCCGCCGGGGCAACCCGGCAGGTACTGGAGTGGCGTCGCGGCCGCGCTGAACTTATCAGCGAAGAAATTCGACGCCTGGCCGTTCGCGTCGTACTGCGGCACCTGGTGCGTGAAGCGCAGGCCGTAGTCCAACGTGAGACGCGAGCTGACCTTCCAGTTGTCCTGCGCGAACGCCTCGATCTGGTTGTAGACGAACTTCCCTTCCACGAACGAGGACTGCTGCGTGTAAGCCGTGAAGATGCCGAGCGCCGCGTTGGCAAAGCCGAACCCCGAATCGAACTGGTTCGTCGTCGCGTTCGCGAAGCTCAGATCACCCTGGAACGGCAGCGCGTTGCGCTGGTTCAGGTTCTGCTGCTTCAGGCTGTGGTTGCTGTAGAACCCGGCCTTCATGGTGTGCGGGCCGACGATCTTGGTCATGCTGATCGAGATGTCCTGCGTCGGGTTCGTGTTGAGGAACGCGGGATACGCCAGGTTGGGCGGCGCGCTGCCGATCAACGCGCCCCACTGGAACGTCGGCGCGAGTTCCGCGCGTCCGTTCACGTAGAACGGCGGCGCCACGTCTTCCATGACGCGCTGGTTGTACGAACCGGCCGGCAGGATGTTGGCATCCGGGAAAATCTGCGGAATGCCGTTCAGACCCGTGTTGAAGCGATTCGTGTACGAGCTGTTCACCACGCCGCCGAGGCGACGGTTCGAGAAGCCGTAGGTCGCTTCGAGGAAGGTGGTGGCATTCAGCGTGTAGTTGACGGTCGTCGCCAGCGCGTGCACCCACGGATACGCACTGAACGTGTCGTTGAAGCCCGGGAGCGAGCCAATCGTCGTGCCACGGAACCCTTTCTGTCCCGTGTACTTCGCCGTCACGCGCAGCGACGACGAGAACTGGTAGTCGCCGCGGATCGCCGGCTGATAGGACAGCGTCTTCTGGCTCGGTGACAGAAATTCCAGGTTGTACGCCGTGCCAGGCGCCTGCACTTCATTGGGGAGGGGGTACATGTTGAGCACGTTCAGCCCGGGCTGATACAGCTTGCTGGCCGGGATCTTGTTGCCGACGATGCCCGCGCCCGTCGCGTCCTTCAACGTGGGGATCGCCACGCCATTGTTGTCGAGCGACTGCGAGAAGTCGCCGTGGCGCTCGGCCGCGGTCGGCACCCGGAACTGCCGCAGCGTGTTGGCGGCGTTGCGCGGGCGGTATTCCGTCGAGTAGAAGAAGAACAGCTTGTTGCTGCCGCCCGGTTTCCCCACCGGACCGCCGAACGTATAGCCCCAATCGCGCTGCTTGTCGACGGCCTTGGGCGTCCCGTTGATCTTGTTGGCCCAGGTGTTCGAGTTCCAATCCGAGTTGCGCTCGACGTCATAGAGCGACCCGTGGAAACGGTTGCTGCCGCTCTTGGTGACGGCCGTGATCTGCAAGCCGCTCGAGCGGCCGTATTCCGCCTGATAGCCGGAGGTCAACACCTTGACCTCGGCAATGGCCTCGGGCGTCATCTGCAGCAACTGGCCGTTGTTGCCGGTGTCCATCGTGGACACGCCGTCCATCATGATGTTGTTCTGACCGCCGCCACCCAGGCGTGTGTTCGTGCCCGTGACGCCGGGCGTGAGCGCGGTGACCGTCGAGAAGCTGCGGCCGTTGGCGCCGCCGATCGGCAGGTTCTCGACCTGTGCGGAGGTGATGCTGAACGACCGCTCACCGCTCTGCGACTGAATGAGAGGCGCCTCAGTCGTGACAGTGATGGTTTCGGAGGTGCCGCCGACCGACATGGTCAGCTCCCCCACGCCGACACGGTCACCGCCGCTGACGGCGATGCCGGCCCGTTTCAAAGCTTTGAAGCCGGGCATCGACACTTCGATCGTGTAGGTGTCCGGGGCGACGTTGGGCACCACGAAGTCGCCGGTGGTGCTGGTGACGACGGGGGCCATGCGCGTTCCGCGCGCTTCACTGACGAGGGTGACGGTTGCACCAGGTACCCTGAGGCCCTGGTCATCTTTGACAGACCCGGCGACGGTGCCGGTGGTGATCTGTGCCGTGGCAGGCCGCGAGACGCCCGCGATCATCGCCGTGGCGATGATGAGCGCTCGCACGAACAGACTCCCCTTCATGATGGCTGATCTCCAATACGCCTCACCTCGTGCTCACCGAGGCCTCACTGCACCGCCGATTATTCGAGTGTGCCGAGCCGCGATCGGTGACGGATTGGTGGTGAAGCGCGGCGCAACCGTAGCACGAAAGAAGTCGTGGCATGCCCGAAACCTGTTGAACAGGTTGGACTTACTGGTGTGACCACTGCCCCGCATGGAACCGGTTCGCTCCCGGCTCCTCAAGGTAATCGACAGACGTAATCGATTGCGTCCGCGGGCGGGATAGAACCGCTTCCACATTCAGATCCCCGTGGACCTGCGCGACGCGCGCCATCGGTCGCTCAGTGTGACGCCGATCGGTCGACCGCGCCGGCGTGCCACGGCCCACCGTCATCACGTGCGGCACAGCGACGCGACCTGTCCAACAGGTTGTCGACCAGTGGCGCCGCGTGGCGACGCCTATGGCTTCTTGCGCGGCAGCGCGCGCGGGCGTGAGCGTGGACGCGGAGTGGCGGTGGCCTGGGCGCGATCGAGCTCGGAGCGAAGCACGTTGGCGCGCGCCTCGTCGAAGTGCAGCGCCATCAGGCGCCTCGCCACGTCGGGCCGACCACGGTCGATGGCCGTCACAATCCCCTCGTGCGTGTCGATGACCTGCTGGAAATTGGCACGTGGGCTCCGTACGCCGATGCGCACCGACAGCTCCATGGATTCCCGAAGCGCGCTGGCCACCAGACCAAACAGCGGATTGCCCGTGGCCCGCCCGATGATCTCGTGAAACCGCACGTCCGCCCGCACGAACGCCTCGCGCCGCAGTCCGGCGGCCTTCATCGTGACCACGGCACGCCGAAGCGCGAGCACGTCATCATCGGTCCGCCGGGTGGCGGCCAGTTCGACCGCGAGCAGCTCGATCGGCCGTCGAAGCTCCAGCATCTGTTCGGCTGAGATCTGACGCGTCGACAACGCGTGCTGGAGGAGTCGGGTGAGCACCCGGTTGCTGACACGGCTCACCCGCGGCCGCCGGCCGTTGGCCGTCTCCACGATGCCCGACGTGCTCAGCGATCGATACACCTCGCGGACGATTCCGCGGCTCACGCCCAGTTCGGCGCTCGCCCTGATCTCGGACGGAAGGGGCGCCCCCGGCATGAGGGCATGCCGACGGATGTAGCCCACCAGGTATTTCGATACGCGGTCGGCGACATTTCCACTCGCGACTTTGGCGCCCCGGGGCATGCCGTAGTATAGCCACCGCTGGCAGACCGCTGGGCCGGCACTGGAGGAAGACGTGAGGGCTGGGACACTGGCAATGGTGATGGCCGCGACCTGGGTCTGGACATCCAGGGCGGCGCCGATCACACAGACGACGGCAGTGAGGGTCGCCTTGACGGACGCGTCGTGCGCCACCCTCGTCGGCGCGGCGGTTCCACCTGCTGCGATCGGACTGCCCACGACCGGCGCCATCGTGACGTCTGCCGAGATCGTCGATGACGCGAGCGGGCGATTCTGCAAGGTGCTCGGCGCCATCCACCCGATCGATCCGAAGGCTCCCGGCATCAACGTCCGAATCAATCTGCCGCTGGCGTGGAACGAGAAGGCCGTCCATCTCGGCGGTGGAGGCTTCAACGGCACCGTGCCCGCCGGCATCCGGACGAACTTCCCCGATCCAGCCGCACCGTCAGTGCTGCAACAGGGCTATGCGACGTTGGCCAGCGACAGCGGCCACGTCGCGACGCCCGGACAGGACCAGGCTGCCTTCGCGCTGAACGCGGAAGCCCTGGCGAACTTCGCCGGCGATCAGTTGAAGAAGACGCATGACGTGGCCGTCGAGTTGATGAGACGCGCGTACGGCCGTCCGCCGCGCCGGATGTATTTCATCGGCGCATCACAGGGTGGACACGAGGCCCTGACCGTCGTGCAGCGATATCCAAAGGACTACGACGGCGCCGTGGCCTTTCACCCCGTCTACGACCTCACCGCTCTGCACCTCGATGGCGTGCTGCTCGGGCAGGTGCTCTACAACAGGCCTGGTGGGTGGGTGCCCGCGGACAAGGTCGCGATGGTGTCGGACAAGGTCCATGCGGCGTGCGACGCGCTCGACGGACTCGGCGATGGAATCATCGCCAACGTGGTGGCCTGCCGCCGCGTCTTCGACGTGAGCACGCTGCGCTGCACGAACGGCGTGGACGCCGCCGGCTGTCTGTCCGACCAGCAGGTCGCCACGTTCAAGACGTTCGCCAGCCCGATCCCATTGCAGGTGACCCTCGCGGGCGGGATCGACACCTTCGCGCCCTGGCCGGTGCTCGAAGGCGGCACGATGGCGCGATCGTTCGGTGATTCGGCGAACAAACCCGCGCCGGGCCGCATGGGCGGCGCCGCCTTTGCCTACGCGATGGGCGATCAGACGACCCGGTATCTCCTCTTGAAGGATCCCGCAGCTGACAGCCTGACGTTCAAGCCCGCCGATCACGGGCCAGCGCTGCAGGCCTTGTCACGCCAGCTCGATGCGAGCGATACCGACGTCTCGTCGTTCCGCCAGCGCGGCGGCAAGCTGCTGCTCCTCCACGGCACGGTCGACATGGCCGTGCCGGCGGGGAACACGATCGCGTACCACGACAAGCTCAAGGCGCGGTATGGTGCGCAGCTCAGCAGCTTCGTGCGCCTCTACGTGGCCCCCGGGTTCGGTCACGGCAACGGCAACTTCGTGGTTGGTTGGGACTCGCTCGGGGCGTTGGACGCGTGGGTCGACCGGGGCCTCACGCCGGGGCCTCAGGTGGTGACGGACACCAATCAGGCCACCGCGGGGCGCCAACGACCGTTGTGCGAACATCCCGCGTACCCGAAGTACACCGGCAGCGGTGACGTCAACGCCGCATCGAGCTTCGTGTGCACAGCGCCGTAACGCCCGTGGCGGCTCCGAATCGCTACACGATCTGAATCGCCAGTTCCCCCACGCCGTCGATCCCGGCCGTGATTCGGTCTCCGCGCACGACGGGACCGACGCCGGCGGGGGTGCCCGTGTAGATCAAGTCCCCTTGCTCGAGGCGCATCGCTTGCGAGGCCTGCGCGATGATATCGGGCACGGGCCAGATCAACTCGGCAAGATTCCCGTCCTGCTTCACGTCACCGTTGACGGCCAGCCAGATCCGCCCGCGCGAAGGGTGCCCGACCTCTGCCACCGGATGAATCGGGGCGCACGGTGCGGACTGGTCGAACGCTTTGCCCCAATCCCACGGGTGCCCAGCCTTGATCGCTGATGCCTGTAAATCTCGCCGGGTCAGGTCGATGCCGACGGCATAGCCGAAGACGTGCGACAGCGCATCGGCCGGGGTGATGTTGGCGCCCGCGGTCCCGATCGCCACGACCAGCTCGATTTCAAAGTGCAGATTCGTCGTCAACGGCGGATAGGGCACCCGCGCGCCATCGTCGACGAGGGCGTCGGTCGGCTTGAAGAAGAAGAACGGCGGCTCACGCGTGGGGTCCGCACCGGATTCGATCGCGTGCTTCGCGTAGTTGCGCCCGACGCAGAGGACGCGCCTGACGGGAAACCGTTCCTTTTGGCCCTGAATGGCGACCGAAGACGGCGGATGCGGCTCGAAAACCCAGGCAGACATCTCAATTCCCTCCAGACGAGCGTCATTCAACCACGAAATCAGGATTCATCAGGGTTTTGATCAGGACTCCGCGCGACCCCGCGGCGCACCATCAGGCGCATGGAGGATCCCATGCGTATTGTCCGTTCACTGACCGCTACCGTCGCCGTCTGCCTCGTTTCCGTTGCCCCTTCGTTTGCCCAGTCCGTGTTGACGCCCCCACCGGTCGTCCACACGCTGGACCTGTCGGGCCCCCGCTTCGGTCTCACATTCCTGAGTGAAGGCATCATCAAGGAACTGCACGACAAACGCGCCATCGACCTGCAGCCGACCATCACGCAGTTCGGCTGGCAATTCGAACGACAGTTCCTTACCAGGGACAGCGGCGTGACGGCCGTGTCCGAGTACGTCGTGCTGCTCGGCGGCCTCGATCAGGGCGTGGCCATTCCGAGTCTCAGTTGGCTCGTCGGCATGCGCACACGCGGCGGCGCCGAATTTGGCGTCGGCCCGAACATCACACCGGCCGGTGTGGGCCTGGTGATCGCGGTGGGCGTCACCTACCGCGTCGGCGCGATGAACATCCCCATCAACTTCGCGCTCGTCCCCTCGAAGTACGGACAGCGGCTGAGCGTGATGACCGGGTTCAACATGAGGAACAGAAAGTAGCTCAAGAGACCGGGTCTCCGCGGTGATCGAGGAGACCCGGTCTCGTCCGCGTCCCTGCCTTGCCCTGCTTCAGCAAAGCTGACACGATATTGCCGCATGATTCTCGTCGTCGCGGAACAGCAGGACGGCCGCCTCAACCGCGCCTCATTCGAAGCCGTGGCCGCAGCCCAGCAGATCGGCGGGCCCGTCACGATCGTCCTCGTGGGACACGGAATGGCGTCACTTGCGGCGGAACTGGCGACGGCTGACGTGGCCGGTGTCACCAGTCTCGAGCACGAGGCCCTGGCGCAGTACACGCCGGACGGCTACGTCGCAGCGCTGGCAGCCTACGTGAACACGACCAATCCGTCCCACGTCGTCTTCGCGCACACCTATCAGACACGCGACTTCGCGCCGCGTCTGGCGGCGAGGCTTGACCGTGCTCTCGTCACCGACGGCACCGCCATCAAACGCCATGGGGACCAGGTCCTCGTGACGCGTCCGATGTTTCAGGGCAAGGTTCATGCGGATGTCGTCTTCGAGGGACCGGCGCCGCATTGCATCACGATTCAGATCGGTGCGTTCCGCCCGGAGGCGGTGCGGCCCGCGACCTCGGCCGTCCCCGTGCAGACCGTTGCAGCGAGCCTCTCGGCGTCCGACATTCATCAGCAGCCGGAAGCGCCCTTCCGCGAGGCCAAACTGGCGGTCGATCTCACGCAGGCCGAGCGCATCGTGTCAGTCGGCCGCGGCATCAAGGACCAGGAACACATCGCGATCGCTCAGCAGCTGGCCACGGCGCTCGGCGCCGAGTTGGCGGCGTCGCGGCCCATCTGCGATTCCGGCTGGCTGCCCATGGATCGCCAGATCGGCAGCTCCGGCCAGACCGTCGCGCCGAAACTCTATCTCGCGCTCGGCATCTCGGGCGCGATCCAGCACATCGTCGGGATGAAGGGCGCGAAAACCATCGTCGCGATCAACAAAGACGCGGATGCGCCGATCTTCGAGGTCGCCGACTACGGCATCGTCGGCGATCTGTTCGAGGTTGTACCCGCGATGATCGCGGCGTTGAAATAGCGCCGTGAGCGATCGTGACGTCCTCGAATTCGACATTCTGATCGTCGGCGGCGGCCCAGCGGGTCTCTCTGCCGCGATTCGTCTTGCGCAATTGCAGAAGGCTCGCGGCGGCGATCCGTTGACGGTCGCGGTCCTCGAGAAGGGCCGCGAAGCCGGCTCGCACTCGCTATCGGGCGCCATCCTCGATCCGTCAGCGCTCCGCGAGCTCATTCCAGACTACGCCGCCAAGGGCGCGCCGCTCGACTGCCCGGTGCAGCATGACGATGTGTATTTCCTGACCGAGCGGAAGCACATGCGGTTTCCGTTCACACCGCCGCCCCTCACGAATCACGGCGGCGAGATCATTTCGCTCAATCGGTTCGTGAAGTGGTTGGCGAGCCAGGCCGAGGCCGAGGGCATCGACCTGTTCACAGGCTTCTCGGCGTCAGAAGTGCTCTACGACGGCGGGCGCGTGGTCGGTGTGCGGACGGGCGACCGCGGGCTCGACAAGCACGGTGGCCGCAAGCCCAACTTCGAGCCAGGCGTGGACCTGCACGCAAAGGTCACGATCTTCTGTGATGGCGTGCGCGGCAATCTGACCAAGACGCTCGTCCAGCGATTCGCACTCGACGCAGGCCGACTCCCGCAGCTGTACGCGCTGGGAATCAAGGAATTGTGGGAGATCCCCGCGGGACGGTTTGCAGCGGGACGCGTCGCGCACACGATGGGCTATCCGCTCAACATGCGGCAGTTCGGGGGCGCGTTCATCTACGGCCTTCCGGGCAACCTGATCTCGCTGGGCTTCGTTTCGGGCCTCGACTACGAGGACACGCGGTTCGATCCGCACGCCGTGTTTCAGCGCTTCAAACAGCATCCATTCGTCGCGTCGCTCCTCGAAGGCGGCACATTGGTGCGATACGGCGCGAAGGCCCTGCCGGAAGGCGGCTGGCACACGGTGCCGAGACTCACGATGGATGGCGCGCTGATCGCGGGTGACGCTGGCGGGTTCGTCAACTCCATTCGCCTCAAAGGCATCCACCTCGCGATGCGGACCGGAATGCTCGCAGCGGAGGCGGCGTTCGACGCGGTGCGCGCGAATGATTTTACGATCGCGGGTCTGGCCGGCTACGAACGGGCGATCGCCGGCGGGCCCGTCAAACGAGAGCTCTACCCCGTCCGCAACGTGCATCAGGCGTTCGAACACGGACTGCTCGCCGGGGTGGCGTTCTCGGGCCTGTCGATGATCACCGGAGGCTGGTGGTTCAAGGACCCCATGCCTGCCAGGGCCGGGTACGAGCGCATCAAGAAACTGACCGACCTGACAGGGGTGCGTGGCTATGCGATCGGAGAGGCGACGGCGTCGGATGATGGGGACGGCGCGGCCACTCCAGTATTCGATCGCAAGCTGACGTTCGATCGCGTGACGGGCGTGCACTACTCCGGGACGAAACATCGCGAAGACGAACCGTCACATCTGATCGTGCACGACACAGATATTTGCCGGACGAAGTGCCGCGTCGAGTACAACAATCCCTGCACCCGGTTCTGCCCTGCCGCCGTCTACGAGATGATCGATGACGGGGCCGGTGGGAAGAAGTTGAAGATCAACGCCTCGAACTGTGTGCACTGCAAGACGTGCGACATCATGGACCCGTATCAGATCATCGACTGGGTTCCGCCCGAAGGTGGCGAGGGGCCGCAGTACGACGGGATGTGAAGGAGGTTCCGGACGCGGGGGCTTCTACCTGCCAGCCCAATTGCGCCGAGCCGGCCGCATCGTCTAACGTCGCTGGATCACCATGTCTGACTGGACGATCGCGTTTCCGAGCCAGCCAATCGACACACCTGAAACCCTCACCGACGAACACCGCGCCATCGGGCGAACCGTCGACGAGTTCTGGACCCGCGAGGTGGCCCCTCAGCTCGACGCGATCCGCGCGCATGCACCAGGCGTGGCGCGTGCGGTCGTTCGCAAGGCCGGCGAACTCGGCCTTACGTCGATGCAGATTCCTGAGGCTTACGGTGGGCTTGATCTTGACCTGCCGTCGGTCGTGGTGGCGGTCGAGCACTTGTCCGAGGACGCGTCGTACCTCGGCTGGCACTTCGCACACAGCGGCATCGGCACCCTCCCGCTCGTGTTCTACGGGACCGACGAACAGAAGCGCCGCTATCTTCCGCGGTTGGCTACGGTTGAACTACTCGGCGCGTACGCCCTCACCGAGCCCCAGGCCGGGTCGGACGCGCGTGCGGCGACGATGCGGGCTGAACTCACGGCCGATGGCCGCTTCTACGAGTTGACCGGCCAGAAGATGTGGATCACGAACGGTGGCGAGGCCGATCTGTTCACCGTCTTCGCGCAGGTCGACGGAAACAAACTTACGGCGTTCCTCGTCGAACGCGGGTTCGGCGTCGTGAGCGGCGCCCAGGAACACAAGATGGGCATCGTCGGTACATCGACGACGGCCCTGTACTTCGATCGCGTGCGTGTGCCGGTCGAGAACGTGCTTGGAGCGGTCGGCAAGGGACACCTCGTCGCGTTCAACGTCCTGAACTTCGGCCGGCTCAAGGTCGGGCCCATCGCGATCGGCGGTGCAAAGAAGATCCTGGACGTGTCGATTGCGTACGCCACCACTCGCCGCGCCTTCGGCGCGTCGATTGCCACGTTCGGCGCCGTCGAGCGGATGCTCGCCGACGCCGCCATCCGTCTGTATGCCGTCGAGTCCGCCACGTGGCACGCCGTCGGTCTCATCGAGCGCGACACGCAGACGCGCCTCGCGACGCCGGGCGCGTCGCGAAGCGCGGCCGAACTCGCCGCGTTCGAACGTCACGCGGCCGAGTGCTCAATCATCAAGATCGCCGCGTCGGAGATGCTCGACGACGTCGCCGACATCGGCGTGCAGATCCACGGCGGATACGGCTATCACGTTGACTACTTCGTGGAACGTGCCTATCGCGACGCGCGCATCAATCGCATCTTCGAAGGCACGAACGAGATCAACCGCGTGGTGATCCCGTCGCTCGTCCTGAAGCGCGCCGCCGCCGACGGCGTGCCACTGCTCGAAGCGGCACGCCGTCGGCTCGACACGCTGTCCGCGCTCGCCACCTCGCCGCCGGCCGAGACCGACGACGAGGTGGTGGAACGCGCGCGGACCATCACGCAGCTGATGCTGGCGGCGGCCGAGCGCCGGCGCGGCGCCGGCCTCCGCCAGCATCAGGAAGTCACCATGGGTATCGCTGACGGGATGATCGAGCTCTTCGTGATGACGTCGTGCCTGGCGCGGGCGCGCCAGGCACCACACTCGTCGGCGGGCGACATGGCCTCGGCCTATCTGCACGCGGCGCTCGCGCGCATCGCGAGCGCCGCGGAGGATGTGATGTCATCGGTCTGCGAGGGGAACGAGGCCCGGACGGCGACGGCCGCGGTGCGCGCGCTCGCCGCGCGCGCACCGCGGGATCTCATTGCCCTCCGCGCCCGCATCGCGCAGAGGCTCGTCCAGGAGGGCCGCTACACGATCGGCTAGGTCCCCAAAGGACGCGGCCGGCGCGGCTATTGCCGTCCTGCGCCGCGTCCGCCCGCGCCGCCAGCCGGAGCCGCGGGCGCGCCAGCACCAGGACCAGCCGGAGCACCGGGGGCGCCTGCGCCGCCGGCTCGACCGCCCTGACGTCCGCCACCGCCGCCACCCCGTGCCGGACGAACTGTCAGCAACTGATCGATCGGGCGCTTGCCGGTCCACGCGATGGCGCGGAGGATCATGTTCTGAATCGCCGGGTTGGTGAAGTTGGCGTACGTGTGACCCTGCATCCAGACGAACGCGCGGTACGGCTGGCCGCCGAGCTGGCTCGTCCGTTCGTACGTCCACATCTGCGGCACCACTTCACCGACGTGACCGGTGCCGGCACGCGCGCTCGGCGTGTCGTCGATCTTCGTGGTCGCGAGCACGTGAATCTCCGGCAGCGGCGCCTTCGACCACGTCATCAAGTAGAACGACTCGTCACCAATCGTCAGGTCATCCGGGAACCCCTGCATGATCGGACTCGCCTTGTCGACCACCGTGTAGGGCACCTTGGCTTCGAGCGTGAAGTTCGTCTGCCCGTGCTTCTTGGCGCCGCCGTAGATCGTCGAGAACCACTCGGGATCCTCCGCGCAGATCGTGTCGTGGAACGCCACGAGCCCGCCGCCGCGCTTGAGGTAATCCTCGAGGACGGACTTTTCACTGGCCGTCATGTAGCCGGAATCGCCCTTGTAACTGACGATGACGTCGATGTTCGCGAGCTCCTGCGCCGTGGGCCAGTGCAGGCCGCCGTCGACGATGGCGCCGCGATCCATGAGGATCTTGCTCCAGTCGGCGACGAACTGCGGGTAGTCGTGCTGCCCTTCTCCGTGGGTCTTGAGACCGCCGCGAAGGTAGACACGGATGGGCGCGACGGTGGCTGCCGGCGGCGGCGCCGCGTTCGGCACGCCCGGGGGCGTCGGCTGCTGTGCGGCGACCGGCACGAACATCGCCGCCGCGATGAGACAGTAGATTGCAACACGCATCTTCATAGGACTCCTCAGGACTCGCGACTCAAGGCTTACGACTCAGGGGTACGGCTCACACCGTGTTTCTCACGTTTCACATTCGAATCTTCACGCTCTACAGTTCACGTTCCTACTGAACCGGCATGAAACGAATCAGCTTTCCCGCGGTGGGATTCGATAGCTGGACACCAGGAATGCCGGTGGGGTCCTGCAGCGCGACGTACAGGAACCCATCGGGTCCCTGCGCGATGTTCCGCACGCGGCCGAACTGATCGAAGATCACTTCCTGCTTCGTGACCTTGTCACCAGCGATCTCCAGGCGCAGGAGTTTCTGCCCGACCAGGCCGCCGACGAACAGGCTGCTGTTCTTCCAGCCCGGATACTTCGAACCGGTGTAGAACGCGATCTGCGCCGGCGCCAGCGACGGCGTGTAGTAGACGACCGGATCGTCCATGCCGGCCTCCGACGTCTTCGTGATACCGGGCTGGATGCCCTTCGACGCCACACCCCACCCGTAGTTGTGGCCCTTCACGATGATGTTGATCTCGTCGCCGCCGTTCGGGCCGTGCTCGGACTCCCACAGCTTGCCGCTGATGGGATCCCAGGCGAGCCCCTCGGGATTGCGGTGACCATAGGTCCAGATGGTCTTCACGGCGCCCGGCGTGTTTACGAACGGGTTGTCCTTCGGCGCCGAACCGTCGTCATTGAAGCGATGAATCTTGCCGAGCGGTTTCGTGAGGTCCTGGGCGTTCGTCTGGTTGCCGCGCTCGCCCATCGTGAAGAAAAGGTGGCCTTCCTTGTCCCAGATGAAGCGCGAACCATAGTGCGCGCCCTGGGTCGTATACAGATCCGCCGCGGCGCGAAAGATGAATTCCTGATTGGTCCATTCGTTGTTCTTGTTGATCTTGCCGCGCACGACCACGGTCATCGAGGGCACTGGCGGCGGTCCACCTCGGCCTCCGCGCCCGGGCGCGCCGCCAGCGCCCGGCGCCCCGCCGCCACGAGCGCCGTCAACTGGCGCGGGCGCCACCGGAGCGGCAGCAGGGGCAGGCGGTGGCGCCACGTAGCCTGGCTGGTCCTCTGAGTAGGACAGATAGATCCAGCCGTTCTGTGCGTACTTCGGATGAATGGTCACGTCGAGATACCCGCCGTCCTGCTGTACGTGCGGCTTCGGCGTGTTCTTCACCGGCTCGGACAAGCTGCCCTTGGACCAGAACCGCAGGCGGCCATCACGCTCGGTGATGAGCAGACGGCCATCGGGCAGGAACGCCATGCCGAACGGCGTGTTGAGTTCGGTCGTCAGCACTTCGACCTTGACGGTCGCCTTCTCCGTCTTCAGCGCGAGCCCCGCGGGATCCGCAACGAACTGCGGCTTCGGTGTGAGCGCGCCGGTCTGCGTGCGGATGTACTGGATCAGCGACCAGATCTGCGGTTCGGTGAGCGACTTTTCGAACCCTTCCATTTCGGTGTTCGGGACACCATGCGTGATCGAGTTCACCAGCCGCGCGTCATCAACCGTCGCCAGCCATTTCTGATCGAAGAGGCTGGGGGCACGACCGCCCGCGAGATCATTGCCATGACAGCCCGCACACTGCTCCGTGAAGAGCGCCTGTGCCGGGTTGCCCCGACCACCCGCGCGTCCGCCTTGAGCGCCGCCCGGCGCAGCCGCGCCCTGCGGCGGCGCACCTGGTCCCTGCTGCGGCGGTGCCTGTGGCGCCGGCGTTTGGCCGCGCAGCGCGGAGGTCAAGACCGAAACCAACATCACGGCAAAGACCGTGGCTGCCGTTCCCGTTACCGTCTTCGATGTCATGGTGTGCACGTTCCTCGACGCCAGCGCCGGACTCCACGATCGGGTCGGGCAACGCGACGAGGCTCCGTCTGCGCGTCGCGGCTCCCTCGATCGTAAATGGCGCTGTCGCTGCGTATCTTAACCGGTCTGCGATGGCGGGGGAATCCGGCGTACCCCCCTCATCTAGTGGTCAGCCCACCTTCGTCCCGTCGTCGAACCACGATCGCAATCGCATGATCCTGGAACCGGGAACGCAGAACCGAACCCGGAACCCCGGAACCCCGGAACCCCAGAACCCTCTCCAAAACCCCTTCCAGTATGATCTCCCTCATGCAACGACGCCCGTTAGGACAGTCCGGATTCGACATCTCCACCATCGGCGTTGGCTCGTGGGCCATCGGTGGTTTCCAGTGGGGCACGCAGGACGACGCGGACAGCGTCGCGGCGATCCATGCGGCCGTCGACCACGGTGTGAACTGGGTCGACACGGCACCCATTTACGGATCAGGTCACTCGGAAGTCGTCGTCGGACAGGCGATCAGAGCGTTGCCCGAGTCGCGACGGCCCTTGGTATTCACGAAATTTGGCCTCGGTTCGGACAGCGCGAACGTCGTTCGTTCAGGCGCGCGCAGGAACGTGCTGGCGGAGTGTGATGCGAGCCTCGCGCGTCTTGGCGTCGATCACATCGACCTGTACCAGATGCATTGGCCCGCCTCTGAATCGATCGCCGAAACCGCGGGCGCGTGCGAGACGTTGCTCACGGCCGGCAAGATTCGCGCGATCGGCGTGTCGAACTTCTCCGTGGCGCAGTTGCAGGAATGGCAGTCCACCGGCGTGCCGCTGCACTCGCTTCAGCCGCCTCTCAGCATTCTCCGGCCTGCCGCGGCGAAAGACGTCCTGCCGTGGTGCGCGGCGAACAACATCGGGGCAATCGGCTACTCGCCACTGTTTCGCGGTCTGCTGTTCGGCACCTGGCCGTCGGACAAGACGTTTGGACCTGACGATGCCCGTGGGGCGCACAAGGATTACGTCGGCGCGCGCTTTCAGCGGCATCTGGCGGCCGTCGCGGAAATCCGTGCGCTCGGCAACGCCACGGGCCTCAGCTGCCCGCAACTCTGCGTGGGAACCGTCCTCGGCATGCCCGGACTGACCGGTTCTATCGTCGGCGCGCGAAATGCGAATCAGGGCGCGCTGATCGCGAGCCTGGGCGTCACGCTCGCGAGCGATCAGACGAAGGCGGTGTGGGAGATTGTGCGGCGACTCGAAGCCGACCTGGCCACGATGTAGCGGCCGCGGCCTATCGTTTCGTCTCGTAGACCCTGATCCCTTGAACCGCCCACGGATCATTCACCGGCGATGTGCCGGTCTGCGTGATGCGAATGAACTTGGCGGCCAGGGGCCGAAACGCGATCACCGTGGTTGGGGTGGTGCCCTGACCGCGGGCCACGGGCGGACTCCAGTTCGTGCCGTCGCTCGAGACGGTGAGGACGAACGCCGCTGGGCCGCTGCCTGCTGGTGCCGCACCTCGACCGGCCGCTCCGCGCCCGCTGATGCCCACCACTGGCCCCGTCGGCGCCGCGGGCGCGCCGCCTCTCGCCGCTGCTGGTGCCGCGCCCCTCGAACCTGACACACCGAGGCCGCCAAAGCCGCCGAGTCCGGCGTTGCCACGGCCGGTTGGCGCGGTCGCATCGAGCTGCACCTCGGCCACGTTCGTCACCTGCGGCAGCTCAATCTGAAACCACATGTCGGGGCGTTGCGGCCCGCCGGTGTCCCATCGGCCGGATGTCATGAGGTTCGCCGCATCGAGGTTCACGCTGGCGCTCAGCTTCCACGCGTCGGCGTTGCCGACTGGCGTCGGCACGAGTGGCTCGAGTTCGGCCAGCGTCCAGGGCGATCTGCGGTTCGACCCGCGGCGCGTCAGGGTCGCCTGCTCCGGCGTGATGTACGGACGCCCCGTGTTGCCGAACGCATTCCGCACGTAGTTGGCCACATCAGCAATCCACTGATCGCTGTTCGCGCCCATGGGCACCATGACGGCGCCGCCGTTGTACTCCTTGCCGTTCACCGGCCCCGTGAGACCGCTGAGCAACACGCGGAGCACGTACTCACGATGCCCCGTCACTCGCGTCGATCCCGCCAGCGGCGGCGCCATGGTCGTGCCCGCCGGCGCTCCGGCCATCGGCGTGCCCATCCCGTCGTTGCCGTGGCAGGAAAAACACAGCTCGCGGTAGGTGGACTCCCCACGTTGGAGACTGCCGCGCTCGTCGGGCGTCAGGTTCAGATAGCCCATGCCCGCATCGTTCGACGCCGGCTGGCCGATGGCTCGCGCGGGCTTTAGCAACTGTTCAGCGATGGTCTTGACCCCTCGCGATTGCGTGGTGTCGCGCGCAGCCTGAATTGCCGCCACCGCCCCCGATACCTTCCGCAGATTCAACGTCAGCATCGCTTGAATGACGACGTTGGGATCCGGGTCGCGGGTCATGTTGCGGTAGTCGACGGCATAGGTCACGTTGCCCGACTTGTAGGCCGTCTCGCTCGCGCGGATGGCCTGAATCCGCATCTGGGGATCTGCGTCGTGCAGCAGTTCGCGATTCAGGATCGGATCCAGCGCCTGCAGCCCCTCGAGCGTCCACACGGCGTGAATCCGGCCCAGTTGATTGGTGGACGAACGCACCATCGTCTTCAAGGCCGGGACGACTGTTTTGTCCTGGCGCAGCACGAGCAGCTTCTGCGCCGTATCGCGCCACCAGCCGTTCGGATGCTGGAGGTACTGGACGAGCGTCGCCGCCGACGCTGCGTACATCTGCGGCCGCGTGCGATCGGGCGTCATGCCGTCGGCGGTCACGCGCCAGATCCGTCCCCAGTTGTGTTGTTTGTCGAGGGCGTACTGCTCGACTTTGCGCCGCAGATACGAGCCCGGCCCGACGAACTGCGCGTCCTGAATGATGCCCGTGTACATGTCGCTGATGTAGAACGTGCCGTCCGGCGCGTTGGCGATGTTGACCGGGCGGAACAGCGGATCGGTCGACCGGATGAACTCGGACTTCGGATACACGTTCTTCAACTGCGTCAGGCCGTCGGTGACGACGACCTTCGCGCGCCGGACCAGACGCCCGACGGGTTCGGTGAACAGCAAATCCCCTTGCAGGTCCGCGGGCAGGCGATCGCCGCGGTAGATCTCGGGCCCCGCGGCGGCCGTGAAGTGATTGAGCGTGCCCTCCGGCATGCGCACGCGATTCATGCCGCCCTGCATATCGGACAACCCGCCCGGCGCCGAATAGGGCGTCTGGAAGTCGGGCTCGAAGTTGTCCGGCACGTTGATGGCGCCGTAGACGATCGGCACCTGGAAGTTCACAGGGCCGATCTCGGTGCCGGCATCGACGAACCAGGTCTTGCCGTAGTTGTCCTGATTGGTGCCCCACTGCCCGCCGTTGACGTCGGTCTCCTCTCGCAGAATCTTGCCGCCCGGTGCGATGCGCAAACGAAACGGGTTGTAGGTCGTGTACAGCCAGTTGTCGAGCGCCCATACCATTCCGCCGGGCTGCCACTCCATATTGGTGACGCGGCCAAACCCCGCGGCGACGACTTCCTTCTTGTCGGCGACGCCGTCGCCGTTCGTGTCCGTGTACTTGTAGAGGTCGCGGTTGTCCGTCTCGAGCACGAGGACCGCGCCGTCCTCGAGCGGAAATGCCATTCGTGGCAACACGAGGCGATCGGCGAACACGGTGTGCGTTTCGTAGACACCATCGCCGTCTCGATCTTCATGACGGGAGATCCGGCTGATCGGCTCGCGCGAATTCGACCCGTCCGCATCGCGCATGTAGGACCGCATCTCCAGCACGTACATGCGGCCGTTGCCGTCGAAGGTCACTCCTACGGGGTCTTCGATCAGGGGATCGGTGAGGACGGGCTCGATCTTGTAGCCGGGCGGCAGCAAGAACATCTGCTGCTGCACCGCCGGGTCGAGTCGAGTGACCGGCGGCCGCTTCAGGAAGTCACCCGGCGGCGGCGCGGGCGCGGTCTGCGGCGCCTGCGCGAGCAGAGTGGAACCTGCAAGCACAGCCAGCACGACGGCCGCGCCCTGCCACGGACGAGTCAGGTTGAAGGACACGGGGCGATTGTATGGCACGGACGAGAGCCGGCGTCCTGCCGCGTTGCCTGGCCGCTGGCGCGCGGACGACCGTCTTGCCCTGGACCTGAAGGCCCAGGGCTCCGCGGACTGTGGGTCGCCAATCCCCAGGGCTCACAAACGGTGGCCCCCCCGGGGTCCCTGAGCCCGGCTTAGAGCCGGCAGATCAGCAACTCGCGCTCGTAGACCATCTCGGGCGGCAGGTGATCGTGCAGGTCGATGAACAACTCCTCGTGTTCGATCACCTCGCGACGCCACTTCGCGGGATCGACGTCCTGGAGCACGTCGAACGTCTCACGCGGAAAGTCGAGACCGGCCCAGTCGATGTCTTCGTACCGCGGAAGCCAGCCGATTGGGGACTCGCGGGTCGGGACGCGGCCGTGGACGCGATCGACGATCCACTTCAGCACGCGCATGTTGTCCTGGAAGCCCGGCCATAAGAAGCGCCCCTCGGCGTCCTTGCGGAACCAGTTGACGTTGAAGATTTTGGGTGTCTCCTTCAGGGCGCGCTGCATCTTGATCCAGTGCCGGAAGTAGTCACCCATGTGATAGCCGCAGAACGGCAGCATGGCCATGGGATCGCGGCGCACCTTCCCCACCGCGCCCGCCGCCGCCGCGGTCGTCTCCGATCCCATCGTCGCGCCCGTGTAGACACCGGCCGTCCAGTTGAACGCCTGATACACGAGCGGCATCGTCGTCGCGCGACGGCCGCCGAACACGATGGCGCTGATCGGCACGCCCTCGGGCGACTCCCAGGCCGGATCGATAATCGGGCACTGCGCGGCCGGCGCCGTGAACCGGGAATTGGGATGAGCCGCTGGCTGCCCCGTCTCCTTCCCGATGGCGGGCGTCCACCGGCGCCCCTGCCAATCGAGGCACTCCGCCGGCGGGCTGGCGGTCAGGCCTTCCCACCACACACCGCCCTCGGGCGTGAGCGCGACGTTGGTGAAGATCGTGTTCTTCGCAATCATCGCGACGGCGTTCGGGTTCGTCCGCGCGCCCGTCCCAGGTGCGACGCCGAACACGCCGGCTTCAGGATTGATCGCGCGCAGGCGGCCGTTCGCATCCGGTCGAATCCAGGCAATGTCGTCACCCACGAGCGTGACCTTCCACTGCTTCATCGCCTCGGGCGGGATCAGCATCGCGAGATTCGTCTTCCCGCACGCACTGGGGAATGCCGCGGCGATGTAGGTCTTCTCGCCCTGCGGATCCTCGACGCCGAGAATCAGCATGTGCTCGGCCATCCAGCCTTCATCACGCGCGAGGGCCGAGGCGATGCGCAGGCCGAAGCACTTCTTCCCGAGCAACGCGTTGCCGCCATAGCCGGACCCATACGACCAGATTTCGCGCGTCTCGGGAAAATGCACGATGTACTTTTCCGGATTGCACGGCCACGGCACATCGGCCTCGCCCGGCGCCAGCGGCGCGCCGACACTGTGCAGGCACGGCACCACGCGCTTGCGGTCTGCGTCGATCTCCGCGACCACCGGCAGCCCGATCCGCGCCATGATTCGAGTGCTGACGACGACGTAGGGGGAATCGGTGAGCTGGACACCGATCTGGGACATCGGTGCTCCGACGGTGCCCATGCTGAACGGCAGCACGTACATCGTGCGTCCCGCCATCGCGCCGCTGAACTTCTCCTTCAACGTGCGCCGCATTTCGTAGGGATTCACCCAGTTGTTGGTCGGCCCCGCGCTGTCCTTCGACAACGAACACACGAACGTACGCTGCTCGACGCGCGCGACGTCACTGGGATCCGACCGCGCGTAGAAGCAGCCGGGCCAGAGGTCCTCGTTCAGTTTCTGAAAGGTGCCCGCCGCCACCAACCGGTCGCAGAGGAAGTCGTACTCGTCCTGCGAACCATCGATCCAGTGCACCGCCGCAGGCTTCGTGAGCTCCCGCATCTTGTCCACCCATCGAAGCAGGTGGGTATTGCGCGACAACGGGATCGACGGATCGCGGGACAGCCGACGGGACGACTCGGACACGAAGGGACCTCACTCACTCGCGCGACCGGCGTGGTCGCGCATCTGGATGGAAGCCTAGAGCCCGCGGAAAAAGCCTGTCAAGTTGGTATCGGTTACACCAGTGATTCACGTCCGTCGAACCGCCACGGCTGACCGTGTGGTCGTTCGTGAGGGCTCGGGCTGGGGTCGACCCACAGCGACAGGCTGGCGGCGTCCCTCGAGGAGGCGGTATAGTCAACAGCACCCGGTTTTCCTTCTCGAGGAGAGACATCCCATGCGAGTCGCCCGCTGTACCGTCGCTGCTGCTCTGTTGCTCGTCCCCGCTCTGCTGGCCGCCCAGGCCCCCGCAATGGGAGGTGCTGCACAGGCCGAAGCCAATCGCGTCGTCGCGGGTGGCGGCATCACCGTGCCGGGATGGACAGGCAAGCCAGACACCGAAGTCATCACGAACGCCAAGCTCGCGCCGGAAGGCGCAGGCATGCGCGTCACGACAGGTCCCGCCGTGACGTACTGGAATCCCGCGAACAAGGCCACCGGTGACTACACGGTCAAGGCCACGTTTAACGAACCCAAGTTCATGAACCTGAACACCCACCCGCACCCGTACGGCATCGTCATTGCCGGTAACGACATGGGCACGGATGCGCAGAGCTACCTCTATTGCGCGGCCTACGGCAACGGGAACTTCATCGTCCGCGGATTCGGCCCCGCAGCGTTCCAGATGAACGGGCGCGGTGGCCCGGGAGCCTCTGTCCACAAGGCCGAGGGACCGGGCTCGCCCGTCACGCAGGAAATCTCGATGTCCGTGAAGGGCGACAAGGTCACCTGCTCGATCAACGGTGCCGAGGTCGCGAGTTACGACAAGGCGGCCCTCGTGACGGCCGGCAAGCTCAAGTCGACCGACGGCACCTACGGCATCCGATTCGCGCACAACACCGACGCGGTCGTGACCGGGCTGTCGATGACGAAGAACTAGGCACGTCAAGCCCGAGGCCGCTCGGAACTCGAAAGCCAAGAGCCAGAAGTGCGGGACCGACGTGGTTCCCACTTCTGGCTTTCCTTTTGTACACTGCGGTCGAGGTGCCAATGATCAAGCACTACTCGAACGACGACATCACGGTCGTGTGGCAGCCCGAGAAGT
>JBDTNQ010000013.1:0-56098 GCA_039933635.1 Acidobacteriota bacterium | reverse complement strand
AAGCGATTTGTCGGGTAACCGGCACGTGGGTTCGAATCCCACCCTCTCCGCCAACAATAACACCAATAGAATCAATAGTATAGCCTGGCCGTCCTCTCTACGCGTACGACTTTTGTACGCGACAGCTTCGGCGGCACGGTTGGTGGTCCCACACCTGAGCGTCAGCTCGGCATCATGCGGCACGTGTCGGATCCGCGCGGATCGATCCATCCCCGACTCGACGGGGCGTGCTCAACGCTGTGAAAATTGCGTTAGCTCGTCGCTGGCACGACCTTGCCCCGGCCTCCGCGCGCCCACAGAGCCTGGGCTGTCGGATTCGGCAGAAGAGACTACCCAGCCCGGCGGCCGGCCCGCGTGATTGGCAGTCCCGCTCGCCCTTGCGCATAGAATCGGCCGAGCCCGGCCCGCCGAATGGACAAGAGCAATCTGAGCGAACGCGACATCTGCACGAAATTCATCACGCCGGCCGTGAAACGGGCCGGCTGGGACGAGATGTCGCAGATTCGCGAGGAAGTCAGCTTCACCAAGGGCCGCATCATCGTTCGCGGCAAACTCGTCACGCGCGGGAAGGCGAAGCGCGCCGACTACGTCCTGTATTACAAGCCCAACATTCCGATCGCGATCATCGAGGCGAAGGACAATAGCAGCAGCGTTGGCGCCGCGATTCAGCAGGGGCTCGACTATGCCGAGACGCTGAATATCCCGTTCGTGTTTTCGTCGAACGGCGACGGCTTCGTGTTCCATGACCGGACTGGAGCCGGCGCCGAGAAGGAAGCGACCCTCGGGCTGGACGAGTTCCCGTCGCCGCGAGACCTCTGGGCTAAGTACTGCACGTGGAAGAACCTCTCGCCCGATGAAGAGGCGATTGTTCTTCAGGATTACCACGACGACGGCGACGGCAAAGAGCCGCGCTATTACCAGCGCAACGCGGTCAACGCCGCAATCGAAGCGATCGCCAAGGGTCAGAACCGTGTTCTCTTGGTCATGGCCACCGGCACGGGAAAGACCTATACCGCCTTCCAGATCATTTGGCGTCTGTGGAAGGCCAAGCGCAAGAAGCGAATTCTGTTTCTGGCGGACCGCAACGTGCTCGTTGACCAAACGATGGTCAACGATTTTCGGCCGTTCGGGAAAGTGATGGCGAAGCTCAGCACGAGTTCGAAGACCATCGAACGCCCCGATGGCACGGAGGCGCAGATCGTCACCGCGCTCGATAAGCAGCGGCGCATCGACACATCTTATGAGGTGTATCTCGGGCTGTACCAGGCCATCACCGGGCCTGAAGATCGCCAGAAGTTGTTCAAAGAGTTCTCACCCGGGTTCTTCGATCTCATTGTCATCGACGAGTGCCACCGTGGAAGCGCGGCCGACGACGCGGCGTGGCGAGAGATTCTTGATTACTTCGCGAGCGCCACGCAGATTGGCATGACCGCCACGCCGAAGGAGACGAAGTACGTCTCGAACATCAACTATTTCGGCTCACCGGTGTACACGTATTCGTTGAAGCAGGGAATTGACGACGGGTTCTTGGCACCCTACAAGGTGATCAAAGTTCACATCGATCGGGACATCGATGGCTACCGGCCGGAGATTGGAGATGTGGACCGCGACGGCAACGAGATCGAGGACCGCATCTACAACCAGAAGGACTTCGACCGGGCGCTGGTGCTCGACGATCGCACGAAGCTCGTCGCGGCGAAGGTCACCGAGTTTCTCAAAGAGAGCGGCAATCGCTTTCAGAAGGCAATTCTGTTCTGCGTCGATGAGGAACACGCCGCTCGGATGAGGCAGGCGCTGACGAACGAGAACCGAGACTTGTGCGACGAGAATCATCGTTACGTGATGCGGATCACAGGCAGCGACACGGAAGGGCAGTCGCAGCTTGGCAAGTTCATCGATCCGGAATCGAAATATCCGGTCCTTGTGACCACCTCCCGCCTGCTCTCAACCGGCGTCGACGCTCAGACGTGCCGGCTCATCGTCCTCGACCGTCCCGTCGGCTCGATGACGGAGTTCAAGCAGATCATCGGGCGCGGGACGCGCGTTCACGAGGACACGAAGAAGTTCTACTTCACGGTCATCGACTTCCGTGGCGCGACCAGCTTGTTCGCCGATCCTGACTTCGACGGCCCAGTGCTTCAGATCTATGAACCTGGCGACGACGACCCGATGGCCCCGCCCGACCACGTGCCCTCGATCGAGCCAGATGGTCCGATTCCACCGACGCCAGGCGACGATGAGGTCATTGTCGACGGCACCGACATCACGATCCGGCCCGACGGTCCGAAGCGTCAGAAGGTCTATGTGGATGGAGTCGGCGCGACGATCATTGCCGAGCGAGTTGAGTACCTAGATGAGAATGGCAAGCTGGTCACCACGAGCCTCCGCGATTTCACGAAGAAGGCGCTCCGAAAACGGTTCGCCAGTCTGGATGACTTCTTGAAGCAGTGGAACAGCGCCAAGCGAAAGGAGGCCGTGATCGAGGAGCTCGAGGCCGAGGGCCTCCAGCTCGATCTCCTCGCCGAGGGGAAAGAACTGGATCCGTTTGACCTCATCTGCCACGTGGCGTTTGACCGTCCGCCGCTGACACGAAAGGAGCGGGCCGCCAACGTCCGCAAGCGCGATGTGTTCACGAGGTTCGGCCCTCAGGCCCGCGCTGTTCTCGAAGCTCTCCTCCAGAAGTATCAGGACGATGGTGTCATCGGTCTGGATGACCCGCGTGTCCTTCAGATTCCGCCGTTCGACGCGATGGGAACGCCGATGCAGCTCGTCCGGCAATTTGGCGACCTCGCCGGCTTCGAGCACGCCGTGCACCAACTTCAGTCCGCCCTATATGAGGAAGCGTCCTAGCGATGTCTGTCCGTAATCTCGTCAAGTCCATTCAGGATCTCATGCGCCAGGACGTGGGCGTGGATGGCGACGCGCAGCGCATCTCCCAGCTGTGCTGGATGTTCTTCCTCAAGATCATCGACGATCAGGATCAGCAGCTCGAATTGTTGAACCCAACGTCGTACAAGTCTCCGATTCCAAAGAAGCTGCAGTGGCGCGGGTGGGCGGCCAATCCGGAGGGCATGACCGGCGAAGCGTTGCTCGCCTTCATCAACGATGAGCTGTTTCCCACGCTGAAGGAACTCTCGACTACAGGAAAGGGAGGGAATCGGCGGCGGGTCGTCCGTGACGTGTTCGAGGATGCCTACAACTACATGAAGTCGGGCCAGCTCGTGCGCCAGGTGGTCAACAAGATCAATGGCGTCGATTTCAACAACCTCGCCGAGCGGCAGCACTTCGGTGACATCTACGAGCAGATCCTTGCGGATCTCCAGAGCGCAGGCAATGCCGGCGAGTACTACACGCCGCGAGCGGTGACGTCGTTCATGGTGAACCGCATCGATCCGCGACCTGGAGAGATCCTGCTGGATCCCGCCTGTGGCACCGGCGGGTTCCTGACTGGCGCCATTCGCCACATGCGCGACCGCTATGTAAGCACGGTGGAACACGAACTCGAGATGCAGTCGGGCCTTCGGGCCGTGGAGAAGAAACAACTCCCCCACATGCTGTGCGTGACAAATATGCTGCTGCACAGCATCGAGGACCCCAGCTTCGTCCGTCACGACAACACGCTGGCGCGGCCATACATCAGCTACACGAACGTCGACCGGGTAGACATCGTCCTCACCAACCCGCCGTTCGGCGGCAGGGAGGAGGACGGCATCGAGTCCAACTTCCCGTCGGACCTGCGCACGCGCGAGACCGCGGACCTCTTTCTGGCGCTCATCATTCGCCTGCTCAAGCCCGGTGGCCGCGCGGCCGTCGTGCTGCCGGACGGATCGCTCTTCGGCGAGGGCGTAAAAACGCGCATTAAGGAGAGCCTGCTGGCGGAGTGCAACCTGCACACCATCGTCCGGCTACCGAACAGCGTCTTCAAGCCGTACGCGTCCATCGGGACGAATCTGCTGTTTTTCGAAAAGGGCGAGCCGACGAGGGACATCTGGTTCTACGAGCATCGCGTCGTCTCCGGGCAAAAGGCGTATTCGATGACGAAGCCAATTCGCGTCGAGTATCTAAAGCCGTGCGTGGATTGGTGGGGCGGCGCCACGCGCAAGGGCCGCGCGGACACCGACGTCGCGTGGAAGGTGACGGCGGACGATGTGAAGGCCCGCGAGTACAACCTGGACTTTAAGAACCCGCACACGGTCGCCGATGAGCATGGCGACCCGGAGGAGCTGCTCGCGAAGCTCAGTGAGGCTGAGCAGCAGGCGGCAGCCCTTCGTGATCAGCTCAAGGCGATTCTCGGGGAAGCGCTGCTGCGATGAACCCGTCGCGGCTGCTCCAGCATTTCGCTCAGATCAGCGAAGGGCCCGACGCAGTACCGCGCCTGCGGCGTTTCATCTTGGACCTTGCGGTGCGGGGGAAGTTGGTCGAACAGGACGCGACCGATGAGCCGGCGTCGACGTTCCTCCGCGGTCGAGAGCTGTTTGTAGAGCCGCACGTAGAGCCGTGGAGGCTGCCGGTCGGTTGGGCGTGGTCTTGTTACGCAAACGTGGGAGACGCAATAGGCGGTGGCACGCCAACCAAGACGACGTCAGAGTTTTGGGACGGCTCGATTCCGTGGGTTAGTCCAAAAGACATGAAGGTTGAGTTCATCGCAGATGCAAAAGATCACATCTCTGAGCTGGCCCTCGAACATTCAGCCGCTCGGTTGATTCCAGAGGGTTCCCTCCTAATGGTCGTGCGTGGAATGATTTTGTCGCACTCATTTCCCGTAGCTATTTCGAAGGTCCCCGTCGCCATCAATCAGGACATGAAGGCGATCGTGCCGTTCAGAACAGACATAAGCGGGGCCCTGCTCTTGATCTCAAAGGGCATGAAACCCAATGTCTTGCAGCTTGTCTCCCACTCGACGCACGGCACGTGCAAATTGCTCACGGATGACCTGTTCTCGCTGCCACTACCGATTCCACCGCTCGCCGAGCAACACCGCATCGTCGCCAGAGCGGATGAGTTGATGGCGTTGTGCGATCAACTGGAGGCGGCGCAGTCGGAGCGCGAGCGCCGACGGGATCGACTGGTGGCAGCGTCGCTCGATCGGCTCAATCGGCCCGCGGACGCTCAGTCGTTCCGCGAGAGCGCGCGATTCCACCTCGACCACCTTTCACGCCTAGCCCGCAGACCTGACCAACTGGCAGCGCTCCGCCAGACCATTCTCGATCTGGCTATCCAGGGCAAACTCGTTGCGCAGGATGCCAGAGATGGTCTCGTTGGCGACGAACTCGCCCTTTCCGATCGGGCGCGCGAGGCCACGGCCAGGGAAGATCGACGCGCGGACAACGGACGCCAGACACTGTTGGCGGCCGACGAGAGGTGGGACATTCCGTCAACTTGGGAATGGCGCGCACTAGCGGACCTCGCTCTATTCATTGACTACCGCGGTCAGACTCCAGCCAAGACGGAGGGCGGCGTCAGGCTGATCACGGCCAAGAACGTAAAGAGAGGATTCATCAACCAGCAGCCCGAAGAGTTCTTGGCAGAGACGACGTATCCGAAGTGGATGACACGAGGGATCCCAATCGTGGGAGACGTCCTATTCACGACAGAGGCGCCAATGGGCAACGCGGCGGTCGTGAGACTGACCGACCGCTTCGCCCTGGCGCAGCGCGTTATTTGTTTCCGCCTCTATGGAGCCGTAGATCCGGACTTTCTTGTCCTCCAACTCGTGGCCGAGGCGTTTCGGGCGATTCTAGAACGGACGGCAACTGGCCTGACCGCGAAAGGAATCAAGGCAGCGAAGTTGAAAAGACTGCCGATTGCCGTTCCGCCCTTCGCGGAGCAGCTACGTATCGTCGCCAAGGCGAAGGAATTGATGGCCGTGTGTGACCAGTTGGAAATGCAACTGACAGCGGCGCAAGCTGAAGGTGGACGCCTGCTCGACGCCGTAATCCACGAGGCGCTCGAGGTCACCGCCTGAGGGTAGCATTCGCCTCAAGCCAGTGCGCAGGCGGCCTTCCGTTGTTCCCATGACCCAGCCTGTCAGCCCAACTTGGTAGCCTGAGGGTGAGGTTCCCCAGGCGCCTGATTTCGACCGCCCAACGTATAGAATCGCGGCCTATGGGCGAGCCGTCATGAAAGTCCAGGCGATTCACAGCTTTCTTGTTCATCCCGATAAGGGGCAGGAGGAGCAGACAACTATCGGCGGGACTAGGGTCACGGGGCAGAACCGTCTAGTCGAAATGCTGACCGACGTGTTCACAGCCGCTCCTGAGGAGTGCAAGCATGACATTTATTTTTTGCCGAATGACGCCGGTGAACAGAAGAACGAGTGCCGAGATCTTTTGCTTGCCTATGTGAACGGACCATCGAAGGCCAACGGCTTGAAGCTCGCGCAGCGGCTTCAGTCAGTCACCACTCACCGCTCCAAGCTCGGCCTAATGTTTGTCATCGTCGGTCGGAAGGACGCGCTGAAGCGAATCGTGGTGTCGCGATTTCCGGCCGATCACGGAATCCTCGCCGACGAGAAGGACGCGAATCTGAACGTCGAGTTTGTTGAACGGGTGTTCATGCAAAGCGCGACGGCATACAAGAGCGCTGTTTACGAGGGAACATCAGGTGCGCACTTCTGGAAGGGCCGCGCCATCGACAAGCAGATCAACAGCGACGTGTCCGTGGCCAACTATTGGATACGAGAGTTTCTGAAATCTGACTTCGCCGTGACGGGCGCGGCAGGGACGCGGCGTTTCGCCGTCAGCTTGCGCGACGCAATCGCAGCGGCCGACACAGTGGCGACGAAGCAGGAACTGTCGTCGCTTGCTCATCTGTTGCTGAACATCGACGGCCAAGTCAAGAACACGGCGCAGATTCTTCACGAGTTTCACATGTCGCCTGCCGCTGGGCTTTTGATCCGAAATCAGTTCCCGAGCGAGAAGGTGTACGCCGAGAGCTTCAAGTTTACCGCTGATGAGTTCCGGCAACACATCGCGTTCCGCTCTGTCGAACTCGATAACGGCGCCCTGCTGACTGCATCGGCCTCCGGATTTGATGACGTCTTCACCCGCCAACAGACCGGGAACCAGGTTCGCTTTTCGACCGTTGGCAGCGTGATTGACGACAAGCTCCGAAAGACAAAATCATGACGCTTGAGCAGGAGTACGCGAGGCGGTATGAGCACGCGTTGCAACCGGCAGCGGTCTCGCTGCAAGAACTGATCGTTGATTACTTGACGGGTCTGCCGAGGATCGATCGCGTCACGGTCCGCGCAAAGTCAGTGGAACGCTTTCTCAAGAAGGCTGAGGCCGTCGTAGAGGGTGAGCCGAAATACTCCGAACCGATGAGTCAGATTCAGGACCAGATTGGTGCCCGGGTCGTTACCTTCTACCTGGCTGATGTTGAAGCTGTTGCGGGCCGCATCCGTAAATACATGAATCCGATCGAGATCAAGACACTCGTGCCAGATTCCGAATCAGAGTTCGGATATGTCGGTCAGCACTTCATCCTGCTGCTACCGACTGACGTATCGGCGAAGATTCCCGAGGCCGACGCACTGCTGCCGCCCTTCTTCGAGCTCCAGGTAAAAACCCTGTTTCAGCATGCTTGGGCGGAGGCGAATCACGACCTGCTCTACAAGCCTGTCTTTGCGCTTTCAGCAGACCAGCGGCGGAAGGTCGCTTTCACTGCGGCTCAATCATGGGGTGCCGACATGATTTTCGAGGAGCTGCATCAGACGGGTGCGCGGACGTGAAACGCGGCCATCCAACGGGCCTCCGACATCATGGGCGGCCGGAGCGGCCTGAGGGAGCATAGCCTCCATGCCGATTCGGACTGCTCTCTGGAAAGTTGGCGCGACGCCCGAGGCGCTCAGCGAGGCCAAGCTCGCCAACGAGCAGCTGCTCGAGGCGATGATTGTCGCGTCCCCTCAGCTGCTTTCCGACGAGTGGATGCTGATCGGACGTCAGGAAGACACCGGCTTTGGTGGCCGCATCGATCTGCTTGCCATTGCGCCGGATGGCTCGCTCGTTCTGATCGAGATCAAACGCGACAGGACGCCGCGCGAAGTTGTCGCTCAAGCGCTCGACTATGCGTCTTGGGTTTCGAAGCTCCGTGATGACGACATCGCTGCAATCTACAATCGCTTTGCGCCAGGCCGAAGCCTCGATGCGGACTTTCTCGCGCGGTTCGGTCAGAAGCTCGACCAAGAGACGCTGAATGAAGGGCACGAGATCGTTGTCGTTGCCGGCTCCCTCGATGCCAGCACGGAGCGCATCGTCGCCTACTTGAACGAAAGAGACATTCCAATCAACGTACTGTGCTTTCAGGTGTTTGAGCACGGCAGTGAACAACTGCTGAGCCGCGTGTGGCTGCACGATCCACTGGACGTGCAACCAACTAGCGTGACGACGCCCAAGGGGCCGCGCGAACCGTGGAATGGTGAGTTCTATTGTTCGTTTGGTGAGTCGAACACGCGCAGCTGGGCTGATGCCGTCGACTTCGGCTTCATCTCAGGCGGCGGTGGCGCGTGGTACAGCCGCACGCTCCAACTGCTGGGCCCCGGCGATCGCGTGTGGGTCAATGTGCCGGGTGCTGGCTATGTTGGCGTCGGCCGGGTAACCGGTCCAGCGCGGCCGGCGTCGACGTTCACGGTGAAGACACCGCAGGGCGAGAGACCAGTCCTCGAGGCCGCGACTCGTGCGAACTACCACCGCGAGTTCATCGACGATCCCGATAAGTGCGAGTGGTTCGTTCCGATTCGCTGGCTCCAGACGGTGCCGGTCTCGCAGGCTGTGCACGAGACCGGATTCTTTGGAATTCAGCACACCGTGTGCCGACCCGCCGTGCCGAAGTGGCGTACGACCGTGGAGAGGCTGAAGCAGAAGTTCAAAGAGTTCGATAAGGCGTAGGCCTGTTGCGATAGGTGTTGCCTCGTTCTGTCGTGTCAGAGCACGCGCACATTCTCTATTGTCGCCTTCGTGCGTCCTCCGTATTGGTAGGCCACGCAGGTCGACCCAACCGATGCCGCGATCGGAGCCGTTCGGTCCGGCGGAGCGCATCGCGCCGCCTGAATGTGCACATGGTCACATCCCGATCGCCCCGGTCTCGCTCAATCGCCTGCGTCGGTGTCTACCGGCCGCGTGGTGCCCGTGATGCGACGGAGCTGCCATCTGAGACCGCAGCGTGCTGACTCGCGGCGGACTCAGATGAGAACAAGAGAGGGGATAGAGCTCGATGAAACTGCTGGCTTTGGCGATCGAGGGCTTCCGAGGCATCTCCCACGCCAACATTCGCTTCGGTGACCACGATGTCCTCGTCGGAGCGAACGGTGCGGGCAAGAGCACGATCGTGGACGCCATGTCGCTGGTATTTGGCCGCACCCGGTTAGTCCGCGAACTGACCGAGCACGACTTCACGGGAAGTTGCCCGACAGCGACGAGTCGGATTCGCGTCGTTGCCACGTTGGCCGGCTTTGAGGGGGACGAGCCTAACCAGCACGATGCGTGGTTCCGCGAAGGAAGGGCGGTACCCAAGTGGTGGAACGCGGCGACCGGTATTGCCGAGCCTCAGGCCGGCGACCATGTCCGACCGCTGTGCGCTCAGGTCGCGTTTGCTGCACGATTCGATTCCGAGCAACTCGTCGTTGAATCGCTCCGCTATTTTCACGATGACGATAACATTGAGGATCCGTTTCTCGACGATGCTATCCAGCAGATCCCATTGCGCCTTTTTGACGACGTCGGCTACTACGTATTGCCGGCCCGGCGGACCTGGGAGGCGGCGGCGTCTTTCGCCTCTGAACTGTTTCGCAAGGCCGTAGCGACGGTAGGTGGGGTCCCGGCACAGACAGTCTTGGATGAGCGCGATCGCTTGCGGCAGCCGGTGTCGCCGCTGGAGGGAGATGTCGGCCTCCAGCCTTTGGTCGAGCGCGTCAACCGGCAATTGACGCAGCTGCTACCGAACGCACCGCAATTTCAGCTACGCGTGACGGCGACAGATTCCGAGTCACTCCTCCACGCTCTGGTTCCGCATTACAGTGCCCATGCGGGGACATCTCTGCCTGTCGGTCGCCATGGGACGGGGCTCCTGTCCCTGCAGACATTCATCCTGCTTCTGGAACTCGGGCGCGAGCGCAGGCGACAAGGTAAGCCATTCCTGTTCGCAATGGAGGAGCCGGAGCTGCACATCCCACCGGGTATGCAACGCCGGCTGGTCGCGCAGGCCGTTTCGATTGCGCAGCAAACGATCTGCACGACTCATTCGCCGCGAGTCGCTTCCTTCTACCCGGCCACCTCACTGCTGGTCCTTGAGCGCCGTCCAGGCGGCGTCGCCTGCACGCCATTGCTCTCCGCTCCGCTCGACAGATCAGCCACCAACGCTCTCCGGAAACTCTGTCACGAAGACCGCCCTCGCGTCGTCGAGGGTCTGATGCAGCACCGGGTGCTGATTCCCGAGGGCCGCAGCGAGTACGAGTGGTTCCGACTGCTTGCCGATCTCCTCGAAACGGCCACGCGGGTGGATGAGGTTGCTGATTCCCAGACCGCGGCCTTTGGAACGCTCATCGGGGTGGTTCCAACACATGACTCGGCCGTGACCGAGACGTTTGCCACGTTACGCCGTCTGCGTGACGGCCTTGTGCCCCTCGTCGATGGGGATGACGCCGGGAACGCCAAGGTATCCCAGCTCGACGCGTTGACACTTGGCCCGACTCTTATTTTGCAGTGGCGTGACGGCTGGACGATCGAGGATGGGATTGGGTGGATCCTGAAGGGTGACGAGGTCGCCGCAGGGGACGCCCTACGCGAGCGAATCGACACACACTTCGACTCAATCGATCATCTCGTCAAGCAATTCAAGATCAGAACGGGGCCGGGGCGGCTGAAGGTCAACTATCTTGCGTACGAAGGCGTGGTGTCTGTCATTGGAGATCTTCCGACCTGCAGAGCGCGAGCGGCGACGATGCTGGAGGCGCTGACGCGCGCGTGTGTCGGCCAGCACGATGGCTGCGCGATGCTCGTGCGAGACGATACGAAGGACGCACACTGCGTCGTGCTCCGTTTGACGCCGTGAATCTTTCCTTCTTCGAAGGGCCAGCGGGGAGCGGCAAGACCACTCGTCTGTTCGAGACGCTCGCGACGACGCTCGCGGCGCGCCCGCTCTTGCCCCACGAGCGCGTGCTTGCGCTCACCAAGATGCACGGTTCCAGACGCCGCATGCACGGGCGCCTTTCAAGCGTGGCCGGCCTGCGGGACCGCTTCAACTGTATGACAGTGGACAGCTTTGCATGGCGGCTTGTCCGGCGCTGGCGAACTCTCGCTGGTGCGAAGGGGTGGAGCGAGCCACCCGAAAACGACTATGCCGAGGTCTCCAGGTGCGCCGGCCTTCTCCTCGCTGACGGCATAGTGAACCGATGGGTGGCCCGTGGTTTTCCGATTGTCGTGATTGACGAGATGCAGGACAGCAAGGGCGGTCAGCTGGAGATCGTCCGGGGACTGTCGCAGTCCGCAATTTGCCTTATCGCCGCCGATGACTTTCAAGACCTTGATGGTGGCGTCGACAACGCCGCCATCGCGTGGGCTCGCGAGTCCGGGAAGGTCGTGCGCCTCTCCCAAAATCATCGGACGACAGCGGCCGGTCTTCTCAATGCTGCCCAATCTCTGCGAGGAGGCCAGGCAGTTCCAATCAAGGGTCAGGGATTCACTATTCTCGGCGCACTGAACGCAAACGTCGGTGCCGGCTTCGTTTCGAGGAACCTGACGTGGTGGAGTGGTACGCGTGACATCGCCGTCATTTCACCAGTTCGACCCGACGTGTCTCCGTTTGTGCGCGACCTACTCTTGAGGGTTGCGCAGAAGCCGATTGGAACGCCACCATTTGGCCCCCATCGGGTTCCTTGGGAGGTCTCGCAGGAAGACGAGTGCCAGTTCTTCCTAACAGGGTTGGGCCTTCCCAGCGATGACGCCGCAGAGCTTTGCGCAGCCGACCTAGTTCTGACGGCCAACAACGCCGCATCGAAGGTTCTTCGGATGTGGCTGGATCAGCAACGGACTCTCAGTGGCAGGACCCGTTTTGCGGCGCGTGAGATTCAGGAGCGAGCCAGGGCGATTCATCAACGGTCAAGGGCCTATCGTCGTGCTCCGGACGGTGGCGTCCGCGCAATGACGATCCACCAAGCAAAGAACAGAGAATTCGAATCAGTGATCATTCTGTGGCCGTACCAGGTGGTGGGCTCAGCTGATCGCAAGCGGCGTCTCCTGTACAACGCGATCACCCGGGCGAAACGTCAAGCGATGGTCGTCATCCAGAACCCCGCTCGTCTCAATGAGCCGCCGTTCGTGGCAGGGGACAGTTGACTCTGTTTTCAGCGACGTCGATCGACCCCTCCAGGATTCTGAATCGCAAAGCTCACCGCCGTGACTATTGTCGGCTCCGAGCAGGTGATCGAACTGCCGCTTCTCCTCGACGTTCGTCAGATTCGCCGCGACCGCATCGTCATCGGTTCCCTCGCGACCAGACCTTGCGCCCAATGCTCTTGAACTTGCTCACCGCTAACGCACCGCGTTCGTTCCGCGCCCGCGAGCCCGGTGCGCTCAAGGCGGCGATCACAGCGTCGCGTCCTGCTTCATGGATTTCTGTCGCGTCGAAGTTCTCGTCGAGCAGCACCAGCAGGACCGCGTCGAAATCCTTCTCAACGCGGATCGAACCGAGCCGCTGACCCGGCTTACAGTCGGGCAACATGCAGCGGCCCTTGATCTGGTAGGTCCGGCCATCGCTCTCCCGGACCGCGTCGTAACCCGCGGTGCGCGCCGGCGTGAGCGTGACGCCCAGCAGCCGCGCAGCCTCGTACTCGGCGACTTCGCCGGTGATGCCAAGCGGCTTGCCCGTCAGACCGCGGTCACTCCTGCGCCAGCTTCTTCGCCTCCGCGAGCAGCGTCATGACGCGCCTGTTGCTGTTCAATTCGCCTTCCGTCTTGCGGCTCACAGATGTCACCGATGCAGACTGCCCGCACCGGCCGCCCGCGTCAAGTTCACGGCGACGCCAAACTGCCCGAGCGCCCTTGTTTCGGAGTTGCTCCGGTCACGCGCCAAGTTAGGTCTTCGCCAATCCCCCTCGGGCCGCATCCGGCGGCGTCGCTGAACGGCGCGACCGGTGGCGGGCCGGCACGGCCGCGCCAGCGTGTGCGGTTGCGCTCCCGCGCAAGACAACCGAAAGCGCCACGCTGATCACGTCCGCGCCACATCTCCCGCCGCCTCGCCGTCGTCCGCGCCCCTCGGATGCTCCTTCTCACCGCGATTGCGGGTTCCTTGGGTCGCGAAGGAACCGCACAACGCGGTTTCGTTAGAAGGAGCAGAAAACAAATGGCTACGACCAAGAGCAGCGCGCAGATGACCGTCAAGTTCTTCCCGAACGACAAGGGCAACCCGGCCGGAAAGCTCGCCGACGCCGAACTGCATTTCAGCGGCGGCCCCTGCGACGGGCTGAAGCTCGTCGGGTTCGCGATCTGGGAGCGCAAGACCGGCGGCCGAAACGTGACGTTCCCCGCGCGCCAGTACAGCGTCAATGGCGAGAGGCGCAGTTTCGCGCTGCTGCGTCCGATCGTCGATGCGACCGCGCAGGACACGCTGCGCGACAAGATCCTCGCGGCCTACGCTGAGCATGAGGCCGAACTCGCGGCGACGGCCTGAGCCGTCTGTTTTCACTGGCGGGGCGCCATCGCGGCGTCCCGCCAGCGTCATTCTCGGGGCCGGCCGGCGCATGGACCATCAGGAAGTGGACGTCTTCGTGTTCATCTGACCGCCCGGTTGCAGCCCCCGCCAGTCTTCGATGCGTTGCCGCGCGTTCATCCGATCTCCAGCTTCGATGCCTGCCACTGAGCAACGATGCTTCGATCTCCGGCGCGCACAAGATCACGGCAACGGGTCCGCGTCTCGGTTTCGTCCCGTGTCTTCGCCCGCTTCGGGCCGCGTCCGGCAGCGTCGCTTGAAATCGCGACCGGCATCAGGACGGCGTCCACCGCGCCAGTGATGGACCGTACTGTCTCGGCTGCCGCTATTGTCCCGCCGCCTCGCTCACCGTCCGCGTCCCTCATGTCCTCTGGCCCGGCCCGCTGATGGGGTTCCTGGTGTTGGCGAAGGAACCACACATCGCGGGTCCGGGGAGGACAAAATGGCTGCGACACTTCAACCGACCGAAACCAAGCCGACAACTTACACGATGCTCGTGATCTTCACCGTGCATCCGGAGAGCGATCAGAACCTGCACGACCAGCAGGCGATCCGCGACGAGGCGCAGAGCTGGCTCGAAAGCCTCGACGCCACCGTGCACGGCGTGAGCATCCGCAAGACGGAGGCGGCCTCATAGGCCGCCTCCGCTCTTCACGTCGCGGGCTTCGTCTCGTGCACGAGGCAGATATCCCGGAGACTGCCTACACTGACGTCGTGGAATTTGTGCTCCGCAATGCGCGGGTCGGCTTTGGCGCCTTCCGGAACGAGCGTCATTGACAAATTCTGAAATGCCAGTGCGCCCGTCACGCTGAAGACGAGCCGGAACTCATCCTGCGGGGAATAGTCAGCAAGCTTCGACGACGCGATCCGATCCGGCAGCGCCCAGCGCGTGCCCGGGGCATCCGAAACCCGGTAGTACTCGACGCGCTGGCCGAGCCGCTCCCGGCCAGGCCTTCCTGGAAACCTGGCTTCGCGTGGCAATCGCGCCCGCACACGTGCGCAGAACGCCGGGATGTCGGTGATCTCGAAACACACGCGGGCGCTGAACTCGTCCCACAGCGACGCTGAGAACGACCGGCTCGCGCAGAAGACGAGTATCTCGTCCTGGCGCGCGGCGGACGTCATCGTATGGTTGGGCATCGTGAACTTCGTGCCCTGCGTGTGATTCGTGATCTGCAGTCCGGCCTCCGGCCGGAAGAGCGATGTCCCTTCATTCTCATCGCCGCGGACGCCTTTGTCCTCCAGGTCGCGGAAGTACGCGAGCGACCAGAAACGAAACTGGCCACCGAGAAACGCGTCGGCCCATTTCTGGTCGGCGTAGTACCTGAACAGGCTGCGACGATGGGCCATGCCTCCGTTGTAGACCACCGCCTCTGCGTTCGCAACTCCGCGCGGCCGTGCGGTTTGCGTTGGCGGTCTCCTTGCCGTTGTTGTTTCCTCGCTTCTCCGCGAGTCTGGCCGGGCGCGCCTTGCCGTCAACGGCCGGCCCGCTCCATTCGCCCCGTGGCCTCACTCAATGGGGCTCCCGTGTTGGCCGTTCCCCTTCGGTGACGGCGGCGGCTTTTCCGCCCGGCTGTCTTCCTCGCGTTCGAGGAAAAACCAACAAGGAGACGCCCATGAAACTTCTCACTGCACACGACCGCGCGCAGCTGCTGGCCAACGGCCAGACGCGGCGACAAGCCGAACGCGACAATCCCGAAGTCGCCATCGACTTCCTGCCCGTCGTCAAACTCTTCACGCCCGACGCCGGCTGCACCTGGCTCTTGACCGAGCTCGACCCCGACGATGGAGACACGGCGTTTGGCCTTTGCGACCTCGGCCTCGGATTCCCTGAGCTGGGCTATGTCAGCCTCGCCGAGCTCGCCACCGTGCGCGGCCAGTTGAAGCTCCCCGTCGAGCGCGATTTGCACTTCACCGCAACCAGAACGCTTTCGGCCTACGCGCAAGACGCGCGCGCAGCCGGCGGCATCAGCGCATGACGGATGTGGTCATGGCCGACGGCCGCCTGCCTATTCGCGCCGCGGAGCGTTTGCCGCCCGGATCGACGGCATGGTCGACGATCAAAGGCACAACGGAACGGAGGGGCTCACGACCGCGCGAACGCCTCGCAACACTCGGCACGCTGACCGACGGCGAGAGACCAAAGTGTGTGAACCACACCTGGACCCTCGGAGCGGGACCTCGTTGAGGCAGGCCACGGCGATGTCGGCGCGACCAACCTAGGAGTCTAGGCGGTCGCACGTTTGCGCGGTCGTCCGCCGTTCGCGCCGTTTCGTCGCGCTACTGCCGACAGCAACCTGACCGCCCGGCGGGTCGCCCGCCCACCGTCCCCCTGCACCCAAGCCGCCACGGATTCCTCTTCGCACATGAGCCGCCGCAGACGCTTCTGATTCGGCATTAAGCCACGGAGGCTGGCCCGTCTGTCGTCGGGATCTGCCTGTCTGAGTTCGCCGCTCCCTGAGTGTTCGCCTGTGCTTGCCCGTCCCGACCGCCGCCGCTTCGCGGCCAGCCCTCCGCCGTCGTGGGGCGCCTGACGGCTCGCGCCAGCCGCAGACCAGCCTGGCACGCCCGCGACACTGAGCGTCGGGCTTCGTCGGTCGGGCCCGGCGCGCGCCTCCGAAGTGCCCGCGAGTGGGATTCCTCTGGTGGCGAAGGAACCGCACATCGCGGAACCACAGGAGGCCAGAAATGGCGAACACACAAGGAGCCGCAAACATGACCGTCAAATTCTTCCCCAATGACAAGGGCAACCCCGCAGGCAACCTCGCCGATGCCGAACTGCACTTCTCCGGCGGCCCGCTGGACGGCCTGAAGCTCATCGGCTTCGGCGTCTGGGAGCGCAGGAACGGCGGGCGCACGGTGACCTTCCCGGCGCGGCAGTACTCCGTAAACGGCGAGCGGCGCAGCTTCGCCTTGCTGCGGCCAACCGCGGACGGCACCGCTCAGGACCAGCTCCGCGACGTGATCCTCGCGGCCTACGTCGAGTACGAGGCCGAACTCGCGGCCACGGCCTGACACGCAATCGGGGCGCCTCGCATCGCGCGGGGCGCTCCGGTTCTCCGCTGTGAACGTGCCGGGCGTACTCGCTCTTGTCGGGTGTACGATGGTTGGCATTCGATTCGTGCTGTCGGATCGTGCGGCGCATCTAGCTTCGCGATGGACGAATCGACGCGGTGCTGTCCATGTCCCCGATCTCACGTTCCCCCTCACTGCTTCGCGTCGTCGCCTGGGCGTGCCTCGCCCCCTTTGCCGCGATCGCGGGCCTGGGCTTGCTGGTCTTCGGCTTCGGTGCGCTGGCCATTGGCGTCCGGCTGTTTCTCGCGCTGTTCGGCCTCGGCGGCCGCTAACTCCGTCCCTCCGCGCGTGCACCGAGTTCAGCCTGAGCTACGAAGACACGGGCGCGGCGCCGTCGTCGAATCGCCTCGAAGCACGGGGATAGCTCACCGTGAACTGTCCACCCAGCTCGCCCTGAGCTGTTGACCCAGCTCACCCTGGGCTGCGGGAGCGGTCAGGGTGAGCTACGAAGACGTCCCTTGAACTCGTCCCTCTAATTCGTCCCGTGAAGAAGACACCGTACGCTGTGACGTCTCTGTCGAAGTAGACGCGATGCGCCGGGCCGTCGCCGCCGGAGGCGGCCGGAGGTGGCGACGCAGCGGTACGCCCGATCGGGCCCGTGCCAGGCGGACCTGTGCACGGCCGCTGCGCGGTCGCCACCTCCTCGGCGGCCCGTCACCTCGCTCGTGTCCCGCCGGTGTGCAGGCCGGGTTCCTCTCTGCGGTGAAGGAACCCGGACACGCACACACGGAGGACACGAAAATGCCGACAGAGACGACACGATTGCGAGAGCTTACGGTTCGCTACACGGTCAAGAAAGACGACGAGGGCCGACCCGTCCTGGTCGGTCGCGTGCTCATGACGTCGCACGACTCGGCAGCGGTGCTCGTGCCGATCTTCCAGCACGAACCATCGGAGGTGTTCGGCGTCCTCTTCCTCTCGACCCGTCATCGCGTCATCGCCTACCACGAGGTGGGCCGTGGCTCACTCGACACCGTGCTCGTGACGCCGCGCGAAGTGTTCAAGGCGGCCATTCTCGCGAACGCCGCTGCCGTGATCCTCTGTCATGGGCACCCGAGCGGCGACCCTACGCCAAGCTCAGACGACATCGCCCTGACGAGGCGGCTCGCGGCCGCCGGCACGTTGCTCGGTATCGAGGTGCTCGACCACATCATCGTGGGTGATGCGGGCCATGTGAGCCTGCGCGATCGCGGCTGCTTCTGACCGGCGACGCCGCCACGTCTGAGCGACCGGTCGGCGCGGGAAGCGCATACCCCGACCATGAGACGACCGATCCCGCCTCACGGGTAGTTACTACCCAGATCAACGAGAATTGCGTGCCCATCTGCCGGCCGTGCCGCGAGACAAAGTCTGATGCGATCCCGAGAATTCGCTCGATTCTAGGCCGCGTTTTTGACTCCCGGGCCCGAGACCACCCGCTTGGGCAGTCGCCCGCTTGATCGACGCGTTTTCGTCACGGATCTTGCCTAGCAATGCCTCGGCCGGCAACTCGAGTTGCGCTCCGGGACGCCGTGTTCCCATGACGTCCAAGCACGAAAGGTCAGGTACCCATGGCTTCCGACGCCCACACGCGCGCCTTGCGCATCCTTGCCACGAGCCTGCAAGTCCTCGCCGCCCCCCTCGCGCCAGCGGACGCCGCAGCCTCCGTCAGCGAACGCCGCGGCCAGAGTCCCGCGATGCGTCAGGTCATGGCGCTCGCCGCGCGCGTGGCCCCGCTCGACTCCACGGTTCTGATTACGGGTGAGAGCGGCGTGGGCAAGGAGCGGCTCGCGCGCTGGATCTACCAGGCGTCGCGGCGCGCCCAAGGGCCGTTTGTCGCCGTCAACTGCGGGGCGTTCACCGACACGCTGCTCGATAGCGAGCTCTTCGGACACGCGCGCGGCGCCTTCACCGGGGCGGTGCAGGACCGCCTCGGCGTCTTCGAGGCGGCCACGGGAGGCACGCTCTTCCTCGATGAAGTCGGGGAGGTGTCGTCGGCGATGCAAGTCAAACTCCTGCGCGTGATTCAGGAGCGCGAGGTGATGCGTCTCGGCGAGACCAAGAGTCGACGCGTCGATGTGCGATTGATCGCGGCCACCAATCGCGACCTGCAGGACGACGTCGCGCACCGACGGTATCGGGCCGACCTGTACTACCGATTGCAGGTGATCGGACTACACGTGCCCCCGCTCCGGGAGCGTTCCGATGAGCTGCTCGACCTGGCGCGTAATCTCCTGACCCGCACGGCGGCGCGTCTCGGTCGTCCGGTCATCGGCTACACACCGCGCGCGCTGGACGCGCTGCTTGCTTGCGTGTGGCCCGGAAACATTCGAGAGCTGGAGCATGCGATCGAGCGGGCGTGCGCGGTGGCGACGGGGACCGAGATCGACGTGGACGATCTCCCGGATGCCGTGCGATGTGCCATCGCCTCCGAAAGACGCCCTGACCATCGCCCGCTGGCCGACCTTGAGCAGGCGTACATCCGGGCGGTGCTCGACCGTCATGATGGCCATCGACGGCGCACAGCTGAGGAGCTCGGAATTTCGCTCTCCACGCTGAAGCGTCGTCTGCGGGCCGCGGCTCGCGCCTCGTGACCATAGCGTGCGAGCTGCTGGGCTCAGACCTGACCTCGGGGGGCTGACCCTCACGGGCCACGGCTGACCTCTACGACCAGTCGGGATCCACGGCCGCGTTCTCGTTGGCCCTCCGATCGCGCCGCGGCGATCTCAACTCGCGACTCATCGCTTTCAGCAGTTTTGCGCGCGTTTTGTCGCGATTCTCGTACATGCAGCGACGACACGACTCGCGCTGATCATGCGCACCGGCACGTGGCCGCGGCTCGGCCGATCGACTTGTCACGGTTCTTGCTCTTAAAGCCCACGTGAACGGACGGGAGGGCGCGATGAGTGTGAGGGCCGCGACAAACCGAATCCCGCATGAACACGCCGCGGTGGGCGCTCCGACCGCACGAGGTCCGCTCGAACTGTGGCGCGTCCGCGGCGCCACAGACGATCTCCGCGGACTCGCCATCGACACGTCCTTCGGGTACGCCCTGGGCCTGGAGCTGGACGAGGAACTTGTGCTGCTCCACCTCCAGCCCAGCCTCGAAGTCCTCGTCGCGTACGCCGACCGCATTGAAGCCGCGCTGCTCGCGCAGGGCTGGCAGCGCCTCGACAGCCAACACCCAGACACGAAGGAGCGTTCATGACCCCGACAGTGCCCGTTCGTTCCCCCCTCGCCGCACCGCGCCGCCGTCGCGCGTGGCAACGCGTCTTCCTCTTCGCGCTCGGCGCAATCGTGCTCGTGCCCGCGGCGAGCTACGCGCAGGCCGGCGGCTCTCCCTGGGAGAACGCCGTCACGGTGCTGATGACCAGCTTCACGGGACCCATTGCGCGCGGCCTGAGTCTCGTCTCCATCGTCGTCGGCGGTGTGACGTTCGCCTTCGGGGAGGGCGGATCGAAGCGCCTGCTCGCCGGCATCGTGTTTGGGGTGGGCATGGCGATCGGCGCCGTGAACTTCATGGCCTGGCTGTTTCCCTGAGGCCATGGCATCCCCTCGCCTTCAGCCGGTGTACGCCTCGATCAATCGCCCGCTGACCATTGGGGGCGCCGACCGGCGGTTGTTCTTCGTGGCGCTCGTCGCCGGCGGTGCCACGTTCACGCTGTTCGGCAGTCTCATCGGCGGACTGCTGATGTTCGCGGCGATGTATGTGACCGCACGGTGGGTCACGCAGCGCGATCCGCAGCTGCTGCGGATCGTCCTGCGGTCGGCGAGGGCCCGGCGGCGCTACGACCCGGGCAAGGTGTCGTACGTCACCGTTAGACGGGAAGGACGGCCATGATGCGCGTGTCGCAAATCACTCACGGCTATCGGGACGCGGGGGCCATGAGCGACATCGTCCCCTTCTATGGGTTCGTCGACGACCACACGTTCTTGACGAAGAGCGGCGCGCTGGGCATCGTCCTGGCCCTGGATGGTGTGGACTACGAGTGCCTCGATCCCCAGCAACGCGAGGCCGTCACCACCCGTTTCGAAGTGGCCCTCCGACTGTGGGATGAGCGAACTCGGCTGTTGCAGTACGTCCTCAAACGCAACCGCGTCGCCCGTGCCGACAACGCACACGCGCACCCGGCGGTGGACACCTTGCTTCGGCGCCGGCACGCCTACCTGCAGGCGCACCAGGCAGACCTCTTTACTGTGTCGCTGTACCTCGTGGTGCTCGTGGAACCGGATCGGCCGGCAACGGCCTGGGCCAGCCAGGCTCGTCGGGCCCTACGCCAACCCCTCGCGACGTCCCGCGAATGGTTGTCCACCTCGCGCACGATCATCCGGCTGGATGCCGACCTCGACCGGCGGCGCGTCCAACTGCGCCACAAGGTCGACGCGTTTGTTCAGCAGCTCGAGGACACGGTCGCGCCGCGATTGCTGTCGAAGGGGGAGGCCTTCACGTTCTTCCGGCGTCTGCTGAACTACACGCCGGAGAAGGCGGATGCGGTTGGGCTCCGGGCGGACACGTTTCTCGACTACGACACCTGCGACTCCGCGCTGGAGTGCCATCGGACCCACCTGCGCCTCGATGACCACTACGTCCGCGTGCTCACGCTCAAGGAGCCTCCCGCGCACACGTTCCCCCTGTTGTTCCAGGCGCTGTACGAGATTCCATCGAATCTCGTGCTCATGAGCGAATGGCAGCGCGAGGCGCAAGGGCCGGTTCGCCGAGAGATTCACGCGAAGCGTCGACACTTCCACAACGCCAAGGTGAGTCTCAGCAACTACGTGACCGACACGAGCGCCAGCCCTGCGGATGTCCTTGTCGACGACAGTGCCACCGCCGTGGTCCGGGATCTGGGGGCGGCGCTCACGGAGCTCACGTTGCAGGGACGGTACTTCGGGCAATACACCCTGAGCGTCGTCCTCTACGACCGCGACCCCGCGGCGCTCGAACGGAGCGTGGGCGCGTGCCTCAAGGCGTTCGCGGCCCACGACGCTCAGGCCACCGATGAGCGCTACAACCTCCTCAATGCCTGGCTGGCTGTGTTGCCTGGGAACGGCGCGTACAACGTGCGGTCCCTGCATCTGCTCAACACGAACTATGCCGACCTCTCGCTCCTGTTTGCGCAGGTCTCGGGCCACGAGACCAACCCCCACCTGGGACGCGAAGCGCTCGCGGTGCTCGATTCAACGCAGGGCACGCCCTACGCCCTCAACCTGCACGTCGAGGACGTCGCGAATACGCTGATTCTTGGCGCCACGGGCGCCGGAAAATCCTTCTGTTTGAACTTTCTCATCGCTCATCTCCAGCGCTACAGCCCGCACACGCTGATCTTCGACCTCGGCGGCAGCTATGAGGGCATCACCAGTTACTTTGGGGGGCAGGCGCTACGCGTGGCGCTCGACCGACCCGGCTTCACGATCAATCCGTTCTGTCTTGCGCCGACTGCGACGAACCTGCAGTTCCTCTTCACGTTCGTGAAGGTGCTGATTCAAACGGGCGGCCAGTATGCGATGAGCCGCGCGGATGACCAGGCGCTGTATGAACAACTGGAGACCCTCTACGCGCTGGATCCCGACCAGCGCCGGCTCTTCACGCTGGCGAATATCCTGCCGCGGGGGCTGTCGCAACAACTGCAGCGGTGGGTAGAGGGCGGCCAGTACGCCGAGGTCTTCGATCACGTGGAAGACACGGTCACGCTCGCGCGCTTCCAATACGTCGACTTCGAGGGGCTCGACGGTGTGCCGCTGGTCCTGGAACCGTTGCTCTTCTACCTCCTGCATCGAGCGACGGCCACGATCCTGGAACCGACCCTGGCCAGCACGCTCAAGGTGTTCGTGTTGGACGAAGCGTGGCGCTTTCTCCGCGATCCCACGATTCGTGCCTACGTGACCGAGGCGCTCAAGACGTGGCGAAAGAAGAACGCCTGCGTGCTCATGGCGACGCAGTCGAGTGAGGATCTGCAGCGGTCGGAGCTGCTGCGGGTCGCCATCGAAAGCTGTCCCACGAAGATCTTTCTCGCGAACCCGCATATCGACCAGGCCGTGTATCAGGAGTTGTTCCACTTGAACGCGACCGAGGCCGCTCGGATCGCGACCCTCGTGCCACGGCAGCAACTCCTCCTGAAGCAACCACATGTCGCGAAGGTCTTGAACCTCCGCGTGGATCCCAAGAGCGCGGCGCTGTTCAGCGTGTCGCGCCGCCCCTGATCGCCCCGTTTACCCAAGGAGACGTCATGGTTCATCGATGGTTTGGCGTGCTGCTGTGTGTCCTCACGTTGGCGGCGGTGTCCTCGCTGGGCGCGCAGTCGCCCCGGCCGGCGCCCCAAGGCGCCCGGACGGTGGTGTATCACCCACGGGACCTGGTGGCGCTTCGCGCGAAGCTCCACTACACAACGCTCATCGTCTTGCCGGAGGGCGAAGACGTCGTCGAAGCCACGTGTGGCGACAAGGAGTTCTGGATGGTCAACGTGCGCGGCGCCATGGTGTCCGTCAAACCGGCCAAAGCCAGTTCGGAGACGAATCTCAATCTCATCACGACCAGTGGGCAGATCTACGCCTTCCTCCTGACCGAGGTGTCGGCCGACAAAGGCCAGGACGTGGACCTCGCGGTCTACCTCGAGCCTGACACGCCTGAAGGGAGGGCCATCAGCCCCACGCGCCAGAAGTTCGTGCCCGCAGAGCAGCTCGAGGACTTCCGGGCCCAGGCAGACCTCGCGCGTGAGCAGGCCCGACGCGCGACCGACGCGGCACGCGCGGAGCTCGAAACGGGCATGACCGCTCTGCGCATCACCTACCCGTTGAGTCTGGAGTTCCCGTATCGCTTCCAGGCGGATGTGAAGCCGTTCTTTCTTCGCACCATCTTCCACGACGATCATCGGACCTTCATCCAGTCCGGCGCCCGCGAATTGCCCGCGCTCTACGAGCTCAAGGATGGCAAGCCCAACCTGGTGAACTTCGACGTGCAGAACGGCTTCTACGTGGTACCGAAGGTGCTCGATGACGGCTACCTGGCGATCGGGAAGAAGCGGGTGGAGTTCCAGCGCGTGGACGGGACGCAGGGGGGACGATGACTGATCAAGCTCCAACGTCATCCGAGGTCCCCACGCCGCCGGGACGCGTGACCGACCACCGGCAGGTGCCACCTGGCGTGGTGCCCCGGCACCTGCAGAAGTGGGCGCTCGTGGGCACGGCCGTGGTGATGGTCGCGATTCTGGCCATCTCGGGGCCATCGCCGAAGCCGCCCACGACCACCACGCCGTCGCCCGGTGCATCGGCCGTGGACCCGAATCAGCAACGGATTGAGGAGTACCAGCGGCGGATTCAGGAACAGGCCCAGCGTCTGGCCGCCGAGCAGGCGCAGCTGCAGCTGACGAAAGACGCCGTGGCGGGAGCGCCCGATGGCGCGGGTGGCACCGCGCCTCGTCGGGCGCCTGCTGATGCACCGACCGCGTCGTCCGCCGCAACTCCGCCTCGGGACGCGCGCGATGACCGGGCGCGGTTTGCCGACAGCGTCAGCTTCTCGCGGTCGAACACCGCGCGTGCGGCAGAGGGTGCGCCGCCTGACGCGGTGCAGGAGGCACCCGTCATGGCGCCGCCTCCCGTCATGCCCACACCACCCGCGCCGGCCACCCCTGCCGCACGAGTCGCGTCCCTGCCGCCGGGACCCGGTGAACCTCGGTACACGTTGTTCGAGGGCTCGATCATCGAGACGGTCCTGACCAACCGGCTCGACGGCACCTTCAACGGCCCCGTCAATTGCCTCGTCAGTGTGTCGGTCTACGCCGCGGACCATCTCGTGATTCCGGCCGGGGCCCGTGTGCTGGGGGAGGCGCGAGCGGTGAACACGTTCGGCCAGTCCCGACTGGCGGTGACCTTTCACCGCATCCTCCTGCCTACGGGCGCACACATCGACCTGGACGGCTTCCATGGGCTCAACCAGATCGGCGACCTCGGCCTGCGCGACCAGGTCGATCGCCACTACGCCCAGATCTTCGGCGTGTCGCTCGCCCTCGGGGCCATCGCGGGCTTCGCGCAAGGGCAGAGCCGCGTCGGCTTGGATGCGACCGCCGTCGATGCGTATCGCCAGGGCGTGGCCAGTAGCGTCTCGCAATCGAGCGCCCGCGTGCTGGATCGCTTCCTCAACCTCCTCCCGACCGTGACGATTCGGGAGGGCCATCGCATCAAGGTGTATCTGTCGAGTGACTTGGAGCTGCCCGCCTATCGCGACCCGCTCCGCCTGATCGGAGGTCGTCCATGATCCGTCGTCTGGTGCTCGGGACCGTCCTCGTCGTGACGCTGGCGGCGCCGGTGTCCGCCCAATTGTTTGGCGTGGTCTTCGACCCCACCAACTACGCCAATGCCCTCCTGCGCTATGCCCAACTGCAACAGCAGCTGGCGCAGTTGATCACGACCTACCAGCAGATTCGCACCCAGTACCAGTTGCTGCTGCAGCAATCGCAGCTGCTCCCGGTAAACATGACGGCGCGCTATCGCAGCCTCGCCAGTCCCTGGCTGCCGTTTGTGGCCGCGACGGCCTACGGCACGACGACGCCGTGGATTCTGGCCGTCAATACAGGCCCGGGCGCGGCGGCCGCCTACGCGCGAGCGACGGAGTCGCTGCTCCCGTACGCCGGTGCCATCACGGGACTATCGGCTGCGGAGGCGGCGCGCGTCCGCACGCGCTACGACCGCCTGCAACTGGCCGACGGGAGCGTGACGCACGGCCTGGAGGCGCTGGGTTACTTGCGGGGGCACCAGGCCTCCATGGAAGCGACCATCCGCAATCTTGAGGACGACACCTACGCGAACGACGCGAGCCGCAATACACAGATCGCCGTGCTCAACAAGATCAACGCGACGGCGGTGACGTCGGCCCGGCTGGCGAAGGACGCCAATAACGTGTTGGTGTCGGTGCTGGAGCAGCAGTTGCTCGATGCGACGGACCGCCGAGAAGCCGCCGCGCAGGGCATCAATGCGCACATTGCGTTTCTGAACGAGGCCGGCCCGCTGCTGGCCCGCACGACGGCCCAAACGACCACCGCGCTCACGACCTTCCGGATCCCGTAGGGAGGACCATCCATGGCCGGCATTGATCCCTTTGCCAGCATTACCGGCGCGGTCCTTGACCTGCTGATGCGGGACGGAGACCTCTTCCTGCGACTGGGCACCAACCTGTTCCGCGGCGTGGCGATCATCCTGCTCGCGTGGTTCGGCATCCGCGCGGCCCTGACGAGCGCCGAAGGCGGTCCGGCGCTGCCGCTCGGCGCCTTCGTCAGCCTGGTCCTGACCATCGCGTTCGGCTTCGCGATGATTACGTACTACCGCGCCCCGATCCCGGGCATCGGCATCAGCTTCACGCAACTCCTCACGGATCAGCCGCTCTTTCTCGCGCGACAACTCGAAATGACCCAGGTGCAGCGTCTCAGCGACCGCCTCAACGAGCTGTACTTGTCGCTTGAGCAGCCGCTGCTCTTCAACGTGTCCGCGCTCGTGGGGTACTTCCTCGTCGCGCTGGCCGTTACGGCCGCGCGCGTCGTGCTGCTGGCCGTGATTGCCTTTGGCCTCGTGGCGACCGGCGTCGCCGTGCTCGTGGGCCCGGTGTTCATCCCGTTCTTCCTGGTCCCGCACATGGAGTGGGTGTTCTGGGGCTGGCTGAAGTCCTTGATGCAGTACGCCTTCTACCAGGTCATTGCCCAGGCGTTCGTCTTCGTCTTTGGCAGCTTCTTGATCAACTTCCTGGACGCGTTCCCTCCACCCTATACGGTGGACCGCCTGCTCGTCGGCGGCTTCCATCTGATCTTCCTGTTGTTTGCATTCACGTACGGCCTGCTGAAAGTGCCGTCCCTGACGCACTCGCTCTTTTCCGGATCGGCTGGGCAGTCGGCCTTGCCGCGCTTCCTGGAGTAGCCGCTGATGACGACGCCTGAGATCAAGCTTCCGCCAACGGGCTATGAGTACGGCGAGGCCAGACGCCGCTACGTCGAGCAGTACGGCTCGACGCTCGTGATGAACACGTATCTGCAGGTCGCGGTGGCGTGCCTGTCGGCAGCCATCGTGGCGCTGATCGTGTTGAACGTGCACACGCAGCGCACCTTCCGGAACTTCAAGCCCCTCGTCATCCGCATTGACGACGTGGGCCATGCGGCGGCGGTCAGCTACGACAGCCTGACCTACACACCGCAGGCGCCGGAGCTGAAGTACTTCCTCGTGCAGTTCGTCACGATGCACTACGGCCGCATGCGCGCGACTGTACGCCAGCAGTACGCCCAGTCGCTCTATTTCCTCGACGGGCGCCTCGCCGACGCGACGATCGAGGCGAACAAGAAGTCTGGGCTCATCGAGCGGTTCCTCACGAGCGGCGGGGAAGAGGTCGATGTCCGCGTGAAGAACGTCACGCTGGAGGATCTCCGGCAGCCGCCATATCGCGCGACCGTGGACTTTGAAAAGGTCTACCTCGCGCCGGCGACCCGCGCGGAGCTCCGGCGCGAAGCGTTCGTCGCCCATCTCGTCTTCGTGCTGACCGACCAGGTCGATAACGCCCGCATTCCCATCAACCCCTTGGGCCTGATGATCACCTACTTCCGCGACGACCAGGCGTTCGTCAGCAGTCAGTAACGCCGGTCGAGGAGCGTCCATGCCCTTCATTCCGCGACAAGTCAAACCGCCAGCCCGGCAGGCTCTCACCTGCAAGCTGCCAGAAGAAACCACGACCTTGTTAAAGCGCTACGCCGAATTTCTGGACAGCACCCAGGAGTACGTCGTGAATGAGACGCTCCTGGTCGCCTTTCGCCGCGACAAGGAGTTTCAGGCGTGGCTGGCCGCGACGCCAGTTGTGTCGCCGCAGAAGGGCCACGCGGCTGGGCCCGCTGCGGGAGAGACAGAGCGCCGACGGTCATGAGCTTCGACGTGATCTTGCCGTTCCTGCGGCCGATCGCGCACCTCCTGCGCGATGTGGACATCACGGAGGTCATGGTGAACGGATCGGGGCGGGTGTTTGTCGAGCGCCACGGGCGTCTCGAACTCGTGCCGGATGTGACCGTCCGCGAACAGAACCTCCGCGTCGCGGTTCGCAACCTGGCGCGCATCCTCGGCGACGATGTCTCCGAGGAGCGCCCGCTCCTCGACTCACGCCTGCCCGACGGCTCGCGGGTGGCGGCGGCACTGCCGCCTGTCAGCCTGGGCGGCACGACCCTGACCATCCGCAAGTTCCACAGCCAGCACTTCTCGACGGAGGAACTCGTGGCGATTGGGACGTTGACCCGCGACCAGCTCAACATCCTGCGGCGCAGCGTCGAGGCACGCGACAACATTCTGATCTCCGGCGGGACGGGGACCGGCAAGACGACGTTGCTCAATGCGCTCGCCGCCTTTCTGCCGCCCGAGGATCGGCTGGTGCTCATCGAAGACACGGCGGAACTCCAGTTGCAGGCCACGAATCTGGTCCGCTTCGAGGCACGGCGCGAGCAGACCGGCCTACCGGCCGTGACCATCCGTGACTTGTTGCGCGCGACGTTGCGGCATCGACCCGATCGCATCCTGCTCGGTGAGGTGCGAGGTGGGGAGGCGTTCGACCTGCTGATGGCGTTGAACACCGGGCATTCCGGGACGCTGTCGACCATTCACGCCAACTCCGCTGAGCAGGCCTTAACGCGATTTGCGTCGTGTGTCCTGCAATCCGGTGTCGAGATGCCCTATCCAGCCATCCGCCTCGGCATCGCCGAGTGCCTGCAACTGCTCGTGCATCTCGATCGGCACCAGGGGCAGCGCGTCGTCCGGCAGATCGTGCGCGTGCGCCGGTATGACCCGGTCGCCGACCAATACGAGTTCGGAGAGCCGTTCTGACCGGTGTGCCGGTTGGCGGCACTGCGGCCGGTCGTTCGTGTCGGTTCCGCTTGGCGTCGGGTGACGTCGAGGGGGTAGAGCGGACGCTGCTACGCAGCGGAAGTGTGATTGACACGTCACCCCCCGCGGGGTGCTGTTCGTCAGCCGTCGGGTGCTCATCGTCAACCCGTGTCGCACTAAGGGGTTACCTCAAGGCGTGTCGAGAACCGGTGCTGTCTGTAATCCCGCGGGTTCCACAGAGAACCCGCCGCACCGCGCGCACTTAGCGAGATCGCCGTATCGGCGCCCTCGGGGCGCGAAGGAGCACGACTCGAATGGCTACGCCCCGCACGAAATGCATCAGCACCAAAGTCACGGTTGAGGAGTACGCCCGATACGCCCACTTGGCCGGGGCACAAACCGTGAGCGGATGGGTCCGCGACGTGCTCGTCGCGACCGCGTCGGTCGGGCCGTCCGTCGATCAGATCGTCCTGGCCGAAGTCGTCGCACTCAGAACGATCGTCCTGAACCTGCAGTTCGCGCTTGCGTCAGGGGAGCCGATGACGAGCGAGACGATGCACCGTTTGATCGCGCGCGCTGACGAGGACAAGGTCCAGGCGGCTGCCGATCGTCTTGCCGCCGCCCGCCGGGGGCGCCCATGAGCGAGGCCTGGGGCCGCGTATCGGCAGCCGGGACGTGGCCTCACCCCAAGCCGGTGTGGACGCTGACCGTGCTGATCATGGCTCTGACGAGCAGCGCTGTGACCGCAGTCTGGCAATACGAGGTCCTCTGGACGCCGCTCCAACAGGCCTATGCACCGACGTATCTGCGATGCCGGCTCATGGCGGCACTCGGATTTTCGACGACCGGACGGTATCGCTTGCTCGAAGTGGAAGCCCTCGGCGGGACGCGATTGGCGCTCGAGGAGGAAGTGCAGCCCGTGCCGGCTGGCCGCGGTGACGCCGCGTTCGCGCTCACCACTGCGGCCCTCCGGGTCGGCGATCGCGGCCTCGCCTGGCGCGAGGCCTCCTATCCGCACGCGGCGCTGCAGAGATTCCTGGACCGATGGATCTATCGCGACCACACGATCAGGCACTTGCTCACACCGGCGTTCTGGGGTGGCCTGGTTGTGCTGGTCGCGGGACTCGTCGTCGCGGTGCCGAAGGACATGATGCGCGCGCGTGGCCGGCGACAGGGGCGGCGCCTCAAGGGGCCTGAACTCGTCACGGTTGGTCGGTTCAATCGGTGGTCTCGCGCGGACGGCATCGGCTTCGTCGAGCCACGACGCATCGGGCGCCGATCAACGTGGGTCCGCATCCCCCGTGCGCTCGAGTCCAGCCACGTCCTCATCATGGGGGATTCCGGAACGGGGAAGTCGGCGTTGATCCGACAAATATTGACCCAGATCGAAGCGCGCGGCGAGACCGCCATCGTCTATGACCCGGCCCTCGAATACACGCCGCAGTTCTACACACCCGCGCGCGGCGACGCGATCCTCAATCCACTCGATGCGCGGAGTCCCTACTGGACGCCGTCCGACGAGTGGCGGCACGAAGCGGAGACACTCACGCTCGCGACCTCGTTGTTCCCTGACCGGCCCCACGAAAACGCCTTTTTCACCGAAGCGCCACGACGCCTCTTCGCGCACTTGCTCACGCTTCGACCAACGCCAGAACAGCTGGCATGGTGGCTGTGCCACGAAGAGGAAATCGACGAGCGACTCGCTGGGACGGCCTACGCCACCATGATCGACCGCCATGCGCCGGCCCAGCGGAGCGGGGTGTTGGCCTCCCTCAACATGGTGGCCGATACCCTCAAGCTCCTTCCACCGGAGCGGGAAACCACGCAGCGCTGGAGTGCCACCGCGTGGGCCAACACCTGGCCTCACGGCTGGCTCTTCCTCACCAGCACGCCGGAAACGCGCCCGCGCCTCGTGCCCCTTACGAGCCTGTGGCTGGACACACTCGTGCTGCGCTTGATGAATCAGGGGCAGCCGCGTCCGCATCCGACGTGGTTCGTGCTCGATGAACTCGCCAGCCTGCAGCGCCTGCCGCAGCTCCACACGGCCATCACGGAAAACCGCAAGTCGAACAACCCGGTCGTCCTCGGTTTCCAGGGGCGTAGTCAGCTCGAGACGCGCTACGGCCACGACGCGGAGGCCATGCTGTCGCAGCCGGCCGCCAAGATCTTCCTGCGCACCAGCGAACCGCACGCGGCGAAGTGGATCGCTGACACCCTCGGCGACATTGAGATCGAACGGTTGCGCGAGAGCCGCTCCAGCTCGCGCGGGGGACAGCAGACCTACGGCCTCGAACGCCAGACCGAGCCGCTGGTCATGCCCAGCGAGATCACCGGGCTCGCGTCGCTACGCGGTTTCTTGAAGGTGGGTAACCTCGTCGTCCGCCTACGCTTCCCGTTCATTCACCTACCGAAAAAGGCGGCGGCGTTTGTCCAACGTGCCGTCCCAGCGCGACGCCACGACGCCATGTCGGTCGCGTCTGACTCGTCGCGGGTGCCGGTGGCGAGCCCGTCAACCGTGGACGTCGACCCCGCACGCGCCTTGCACCAGCAGGGCGTGGACCGCGCCGTCGAGCCCTTCTTCTGATCGCCGAGGGAGCATGCTCACTATCTCGAAGCCCCTGAGTTCCGCGCAAATCCGCACCTACCATGCGGAGGAGTTCAGTAACGCCCGTCAGAACTACTACACCCAGGGCGACGAGATTCGCGGCCAGTGGCACGGAAAGCTTGCGCGTGAGTGGGGCCTCGCGGGCGACGTGCAGGAGGCGCACGTCCATCGGCTCGCCGAGGGGCGGCACCCGATCACGGGCGATCCGCTCGTCGCGCATCAGACCGCCCGCACCTATACCGACGCGAGCGGTGACCGGGTGTCGACGATGGCGCATCGCGCCGGATGGGACGGTACGTTCTCCGCTCCGAAGAGCGTGTCCCTGACCGCGCTGGTCGGCGGCGATGTCCGCGTGGCCGAGGCGCACCGCGCGAGTGTGCGCGTAGCGCTGGATGAAACGGAGCGGTACGTCCAGGCCCGGATCGGGCGGAATCATCCGGCAGAGACGACGGGCAAGTGGGTAGCCGCGAGTTTCGAGCATGACAGTGCCCGGCCGGTCGATGGTTACGCGGCTCCGCAACTGCACACGCACGTCGTGTTCTTCAACATGACCGAGCGGCGCACCGGCGAGACCCGTGCACTCCAGCCGCAGGAACTCTACAAGACTCAACAGTACGCGACGGCGCTCTATCGCTCGGAACTCGCCGCGCGCCTCACCGCGTTGGGGTACGAAATCGAGCGCGGGGCCAGCGGACAGCCCGAGATTCGCGGCTACTCGCCCGAATACCTCGAGGCGTCGAGTCCCCGCCGTCAGCAGATAGAGGACCACCTGGAGCAGCGCCAACGGAGCGGCGCGGCCGCGGCCCAGATCGCGGCCCACCAGACCCGCGAAGCGAAGGGCGAAGGATCGCACGAGGCCATGCAGCGCCGCCATGCAGCGCTGGCGGAAGCCCATGGGCAGCAGCCGGCGCGCGTCGTGCAGGCGGCACGACTGCGGGCGGACCTCGGGGAACGCCATGTGTCGCACATCACGGCGCGCGGGGCGGTCACCTACGCCACGGACCGAAACCTGGAACGCGAGGCGGTGGTTGACGAGCGCGCGCTGATGCGTGATGCCCTCACACGATCGATGGGAGAGGTGCCCGTCGCCGCCATCAAGCACGAACTCGCCGAGCGGCTCGCCGCCGGCGCGCTGATCCCTGTCGAGCAACCGTCTGGGCGGGCAGGACAAGTCGTCACCACGCCCGAGATGGTCCGCCTCGAGCGAGAGACCATCGCGGCGATGCACGCGGGGCAACAGAAGCAAGCGCCCCTCGTGACCCCGTTGACGCGTCAGGCCGTTGCGTATGCCTCGCCGCACCTGAGCGATCATCAGCGGCAGGCGGTCGACCGGCTACTCGCGAACCGCGATCAGGTGGTCGCGCTGGAGGGCGTCGCGGGCGCCGGTAAGACGACGGCGTTGGCGGCCGTACGTGAGGGCGCGGAGTGGGACGGCTATCGTGTCGAGGGATTTGCGCCCACCTCGCGTGCCGCCCAGAAACTTGCCGAAGCCGGCATCGCGACGAGCACGCTCCAACGTCATCTCGCGCGGCCCGATGCGCCTCATGACGGACAGAAGCACCTGTATGTGCTCGACGAGTCGAGCTTGGCCAGCACGCGGCAAATCCGCGACTTCCTGCAACGACTGGGGCCGCGGGACCGGGTCGTCCTGGTCGGCGACGTCCGACAACACCAGGCCGTCGAGGCCGGGCGCCCGTATCAACAACTCCAGGAAGCCGGCCTTGCGACGATCCGTCTGGACGACATCGTGCGGCAGCAGGACCCCGCCCTCAAACAGGTGGTCGAGCAACTGGCGCGCGGAGACGTGCGCACTGCCATGCAGGATCTTGAAGACCAGGGGCGCGTGCACGAGGTGACCGATCGCCAGCAGCGGTTCACGGCGATCGCCCACGCGTATGCCGAGTCCCCAGAGGGGACCTTGGTGGTGTCGCCCGACAACCTCTCACGGACGGAGATCAACCAGGCGATCCACCGTCTGATGCAGACCGCCGGCCGTGTCCAAGGCCACGAGCAGCCCGTCCGGATCCTTGTGGCCAGACAGGAGGTGACGGGGGCGGACCGCCAGTGGGCGGCGCAGTACGAGCCGGGCAACGTCGTGCGCTACCAACGCGGCAGCCAAACCGTCGGACTCGAGGCCGGCGAATACGCGCGGGTGGCGCACGTCGAGCCGTCAGAGAATCGCGTCACGGTGACGCGGCAGAGCGGTGAGCGCGTCACCTACGATCCACGCCGCCTCCAGGGCGTCACCCTCTATCGCGAGGCCGAGCGCACGTTCGCGGTGGGGGACCGCCTGCAGTTCACCGCACCAGACCGGGTCCATCACGTTGCAAATCGGGAGTTGGCGACCTTGCAGCAGGTCGATGCGCAGGGCCGCCTGCACGTGCGATTGGACTCACGGCGCACGGTAGCCCTTGCGAAGGAGGCGCAGTCGCACCTCGACTACGGCTACGCGGTGACGAGTCACAGCAGCCAGGGGCAGACGGCGGATCGCGTGCTCGTTCACGTCGATACCGAGCGGGGTGCGGCGACACTCGTCAATCGGCGTTTCGCATACGTGGCCGTCTCGCGAGGCCGGTTCGACGCCCAAATCTACACAGACAATCGGTCACGGCTTGGCGAGGCCCTCAGCCGCGAGATGTCTCACGCGTCTGCGATCGAGGTGAGCAGCGGACCGGGGATTCGCTCGCAGGCCATAGCCTCGTCACCAGACGCGGGTCGTGCGACCGCACTCACCGTCACGCGATTGGGCGTGGGCGTCTCCGAGAGCCCCGAAAGATGACGCCGGCCCTGCTCACGGAGGCGGCTCGCGCGGGCGCGCCGCTCGCGCGACCTGGTGACGAGAGATGGTCGCCGTGGGTCTGTGTGCTCGACCGGTTGTTCCCCAAGCGCGGCCGTGCGCCCTACGCCACGTTGGAGCGGCTCCTCGCGGTGGTCGTCGTACGGGCGATGAGCCTCGACGTCGAGACGGGGGACTGGAACTGCTTTGTGAGCTATCCCACGTTGGCGCGGTGGTCAGGCATGAGTGTCGCGTCGGTGAAGCGCATGCTGCAGAAACACGTGGATGGTCCGGCGCCGCTCTTCTTCCGCACGCGAACGCGCCAGACACGCGGCCACAGACACGACTGCTACCGCTTCACGGCGGTGAGGCACCCGGAGCGGTTCGCGGCCGCCCGCGACGCCGCGCGGGCCGAACGCGGCCGCGACGTGGACCAGGCCCTGCGCGACCTGCAGCCCGAACGACTCGCCCTACAGCGTCAACTCCTGGACTTCGGCGGCACGCTGACAGACGAGGAATATCGAGTCCGTCTAGCGGCGCTGGAGCGGGCGACGCGACGGCAGATGCCGGCGCGGGCGATTCTGAATCGGAGCCGATCGTGACAGTGCGCAGAAACGGGAAACCTCGTCGTCCCCAGGGCCGCCTGCGCTATCTCGTACGGCAATACCACGCAGGCCTCGGAAGCGAAATTGGCTGCGACCACGAAGTAATTGAAGCAGTAAGCACTCCGGATGCCGCGATCAGCCAGCGTACGGAAGGCTGCGAAAGCAAGGAGCTGCGGCTCGGACACAAGTGCCAGGGAATCTCATGACGTTCACCGATGGCCGCCAATTCAGCGACCGAGAAGTCGGGAGGGCGACAGGTCCGACGAGTAGAACGGAGCCGGCGTCTCGGGAGCACCCCGTATTCGAGCGTCACTATCGCATTGGAGAACTCGCCGAGGCGTGGAGCCTTGGACGGGAGACCGTCCGGCTGCTGGTCAAGGACGAACAGGGTGTGATCAAGATCCGCCTCGGGCGCAAGAAGGCCCATACCATCTACTCGGTCCCCGAGTCAGTTGCGGTGCGCATCCACACCCGCCTACTGAATGGCGTCTGACTCTCATCGTCCGCACCTTCTCGCGATAACCATCCAGGTTGGGCCACGCATACCGCCTACTCAGTTCCGGGGTCGGTGGCGAAGCGGATCCACACGCGATTGTTGAACAGCCTCTGATGGCGCGAGGGACCGAGGGCCAGTCAGAGCGACAGACTCGGTCCCCTGCCTGCGCTGAGCCTGTGATCTGGTTCGGTGTCTTGTTATCGCCGTCGCGTGGGCCAGCGCCCGCGGTGTACGGTGAAATCGGACGGGTCTAGCTCTTCGAGCAGCTCGCCGGCTTCCGAGCCATCGGAGGCTTCCTTGGCCCAGAGCAGTGTGAGGACGGCACCGTAGCTCGGCAACAAGCGGGACTCTTCGACCAGCGTGGCGCCGGGCTGTGCACGCTCAACCCACGCATCGGCAGGCACAACGTGCGCGCCGCTCGGAACGTCGATGCCTCGGAACAGGTCCGCCGCGATCGTCCGCGAGTCCAACGTTTCCCGAACGCGCAACCAGCTACTGAACTCGTCAGACCGCTTCGCCCATCGCGTTCGTCCGGACTCACTCCATACCAGTGCGACGGCGTATGACGTGAGGCCAGCGAAGCGATAGCCGCTCGCCGTCAGTGACGTCTTGAACGCCTCCGAAACTCTTTCGACGAGCCCAAGGCTCGGCGTCTTGCCCGCCAGGAGGCGCAGCAGAACCGGCGAAGGCATCAACAGTTCCGCGGCAAAGGCGTTCGCCTCCCGCTCCTTCTCGCGCACGTCTCCGGCCCAAGTTTCGATCACTCCGGAGGTGCACACGCCACAGTTGTCGTGCCCCGGCAGCAGCAAGTGTCCCAGTTCGTGCGCGACGGTGAACCGCTTTCGGCTGTCCTCGCGGACCGAACTCTTGATGGCTATCGCCGCTCTCGCCGTCCCCTTGATGCGAACAAGCATGCCTTCGCATCGTTCCAACGGTCGTTCGTGCACAGGCACTCGAAGCGTGGCGGCAATCCGGCGCACGTCCGGCACATCGGCGATGGAGAGCCGGTCGAGCAGTGCTCGGGCATAAAGCTCTGGAGCCATGACCTTCAGTCAGAGTCGTCTGACATGCGCCGTACCTCATCCTCAAGCTCGCGAAGGATCTTTTGATCCGCGTCGGCCAGCGTACCATCGAGATTCCGTGCAGCCACCGCGAGGTCAGCTGGCCCGGTCGCCGATAGTGGCCGTTCGAGCAGATCTCGCACCCACGTGGCCGCCGCCCGTTGGGCGACCTTGGGGTCAGATGTCGGTAGATGATCCGGGCGGAGTTGCGAGAGAAGACTGGTGATGTCTGTCGTCACGCTCGAATTCCTCTCCCAGGCTTTCGAGCGCATCTCGCTGATGCGTGTGTAGAGCTTCTCTCGGGCTGCCGGCAGATCGATTCCTGCCTCGGCGATGGCCGATGTCAACTCGTCCGCAGCCATGTCTTCCACAGGCCCCAGCAGCCTGTTCAACATATCCAGCGCTGCGTCGGCAGGCTCAGGCGCTTTCTTCTTCATCGCTGCGCCTCCTTATGAATTGAGCCGATACGGCCCTGTTCAACTTTCTGCGCCTCTCGTAGATGTCTCTGACGTCAGCTCCACACAATTCGGCGATCTCTGCCGGCGTGGCGCAGCCGAGCTCAACGGCATCTATGTACTCCGCCAACTTCTGGTCGTGCTCCACCACGCGGCGAACGTCCTGAAGCAATTCGAGCGCCTTTCGCCGCTCCTCGTCTGAGCGGTCGCGTAGGCGGGCATCCTTGTCGGCCTCTTGGGCGCCGAGATCCACGTGCACATTGCGCTGATGACTCCTCCTCTTCCGCAGGTCGAGGAAGTCCCTGGTCATCGCCGTTCGCAAGAGCGGAAGGAGCTCTCCCTTCTCTGCGCGATAGCGGATCTCGTCCCCACCGAGCGCCTTCACGATCGTGTCGCTCACAAGATCCTCAGCCGAGAACCCTGTGCCCGCAAGAACCTTGTCGCGTCCCATGAGGACCGAAAGGCGAAGCGCATGGACGAGGAGCTTTCTGTAGATGTCCTCCCAGTCAACGCTGTCGAACGGATCGATCGATGCCATGCAGGTCTAGTGCGAATGAGCGAGGCACAATTCGGAACACCGGATTCTAGCTGAGGTAGCGCAGTCGGTCGTCCGCCCAAATTCGTGAACGTCAAGTCATCGCCAACCGGTCTCCAAATTTGGCCCGGCTCGTTCGCAATGGCCTTCAGGGGAATTGTCGTGCCGGAAGGGCGGTGGGGGCCCACACTGGTTCCTGACGAGAGGGAGGACGGAGATGGGCCGACAGCACGTCGACCACGGTGAGATTTTGACGTTCGCGCAGGACAGAGTGAATCTACCAAGGGAGAAGGCGAACGACTACCGAGCGCAGGTCCGCCGCCTTCGCGAGAAGCTGGAAGGCTACCTTGAAGAGCATCCGGACTTCACCTTGAGAAAAATGCTCCTCTCGGGAAGCCTCGCCAAGGGGACTGCCCTGCGATCGCTCAACGACATTGACGTGGCGTGTTACATCAGCGGTGCCGATGCGCCGACCGAGGTCGCGGCCCTACTCGAGTACCTCGCCGGGCGGCTGAGAGCAGCCTTCCCGAACTTCAGCCCGGACCAGGTGAAGCCCCAGACCTACTGCGTCACCGTCTCGTTTCGGGGCAGCGGCCTTGATGTGGACGTGGTTCCGATTCTGTACGACGGTGACCCCAAGTGGTACGGGAACTTGGTCAGCCAGGAAGATGGCTCGCTCCTGAGGACCAACATCCCCCTGCACCTGGACTTCACCGCGAAGCGTAAGAATGCGCAAGAGCAGGACTTCGCTCAGGTCGCTCGATTGGTGAAGTTCTGGGCGAAACGAATGAAACAGGAGCGGGAGGGATTCCGGTTCAAGTCGTTCATGATCGAACTGATCCTCGCGAAGCTGTGCGACGGCGGCCTCGACTTCTCGGATTATCCTGAGGCGCTCCAGCATTTCTTCACGTACGTCGCCCGCAGTGCCCTCCGAGAGCAGATCGTTTTCGGAGACTACTACTCGCCTTCAACGGTTGGCTCTCTGGCCGGGGACGTTCGAATCGTCGACCCCGTCAACGCCGAGAACAACGTCGCGCGCCTCTACACCCGTGCACAGCGCGACGCGATCGTCGATGCGGCCATGGACGCCGGCGACGCCATTGACGCTGCTCTGTCGGCGCCGACGAGGCAGTTGACGGTCGCGTATTGGCAGAAGGTCTTCGGTTCCTCTTTTCAAGCGTGAGCCTCATGTCCCATAGCTACACCCTCAGCGAGAGCACGACGTTCACCGTCACGCACGCGCGGCACATGGCGGCGAAGGTGGCCACCGATCTGAAGCGCATGCAGCGCTTCTACGACCTGCCGACGGACGCTCAGATTGCGGCGTACGAGGCTGAGGCCACTGAGTTCCTCAAGTCCGGCTACTTGGGCACCGTCACCTACGGCTTTCGGCGCAATGGCAGTTGGATCGAGCCCACCTTGCGATATACCGCACGCGACTTGACTGGAGTATCGGCGTCGGACGACGATCCTGGGCGCGTTCGCCCTGGCGCGGACATCAGCGGCGCGACGTTCTATAGCTACTTAACCTACAGTGCCGCGTGGGATCGGCTGTCCGAGGCTGAGCGAGCGGCCTTTCGGCACGGCCTGCCATTCCAGCGGGGTGGCGCAGCGGAGCCAAGCGTGGTGGGCTATTTTGCCAGCGACCGCGTGTACTCGTCAGGCGGGAGAGCGCTCGATCGTTCGTCCGTCCGGAGTCTGTCGTGACCAGCAAGCCTCAGATCGATGAACTGTTCGAGCGACGTGCCACCTACCCAGACGTCGATGCCCAGTCGCGCCTGGCGAGGCTGGTCGGGATCGACGAACAGAAGGCCAGGCTTGCCAAGAGCCTGGCCTTGCTGGTGAATCCCGCCGGCCTCGAGGATTGGGCCCGCCGCCATCATCACGAGGGTAGGGCACTTCTGGAGTCGGTGCTACGGCGACCGCCGCTCGTCGTGCTGGCCGGCGATGTCGGATCGGGGAAGACGGAACTCGCTGAGACTATTGGCGATTCCGTCGCCCGGCAGGAGCGGATCGAGATCACGCTGTTGCCCTTGAGTCTCTCAACCCGTGGGCAGGGCCGAGTCGGGGAGATGACGCAGCTGTTGTCAGCGGCATTTGACCACACGGTGGCCGAGGCCACGAAACTGAGATCCACGTCCGGCCGAGCGCGCGGCGCGTTGATCCTGCTGGTTGACGAGGCTGACGCGCTCGCGCAGTCACGCGAGTCCGCCCAGATGCACCATGAGGATCGTGCAGGCGTCAACGCGTTCATTCGGGGCATAGATCGGATAGCGAACGCGAAGGTCCCCGCGGCGGTGATCATGTGCACAAACCGCTTGCCAGCGTTGGATCCGGCTGTTCGACGGCGCGCGGCCGACGTGCTGACCTTCGGACGACCGACCGATGAACAGCGCCGTACTCTGCTGTCGGATGCCCTCGGCGCCGTCGGGGTCAGGCGGCAGGAACTGGAGAGCCTCGTGGCCGCGACGGGCCCGCGGCGTGGCGGGCCTGAACACGGCTTCACGTTTTCGGACCTGACGCAACGGCTGTTGCCCGCGATCGTGCTGGATGCCTATCCTACCGGCCCCATCAGTGGGACCCGCGCCGTCGAAATCGCGCGAGCGATGGTTGCCACGCCACCGTTTCGTGACGAGACCGTCGCATAGGGATCGAGTCGAGGCCGGCGGCCTGCTGCTGTCAGGCCCGCCGGTGTCGAGCAAACGTAGAACCGCCGCAGCTGCCGCGAACTGTGATGCCGAATCGTGCGCGTGAAGTGCGAGACTGACTATGGCGAAGAACTCCGGCCCTACACCCCCAACCAAGTCGCCTGCTGGCTCTCTGCTGTCGCCGACGGCAATGGGGGGCATCACGGCCAGCAAAGGGTTTGGATTCCAGACGCGATACGCCGTGTGTCAGCTTCCTGTCTGGCTTCTCAACCCATCCTTCCATCAGCTGTTCCATGAGGGCACCGGCGATTTCGATATTCGTTTTCAGGAAGACGGCCGGTCCACGAGGACGCACGTGCAGGTCAAAGACCACAATGTGTCGCCCGCTGAGCTCCGGGAGGTGGTCGATCAGTTCCGGAGACGCGACGCTGAGTTCGCGGACCTCTACACATGCTTCACGCTCGTGTGTCCAGGCCTCTCAGAGAGCCTGCAACCGATCGAAAGCGGACTTGCAAGACTGCGGAACGCAGAGCCGTTCTACGACGACGACGCGGCCGCTCTTGCGCAGACCAAGGTGGAGTTGAACGAGCGGATGCAGAGTGTCGGCTTGGGCCAAGAGCAGATCGACTTCATTCATTTGAAGGTCAGGATCGACATTGCTCAGGGAGACCTGCACCATGACGAGCGCGCCTCGGACGTGTTCATCGCCCAGTTGCTGAAGCACCCGGAGTACAAGCAACTGGTTCGCGACGCGGTGGAGCCTGCTTTTGCAGAACTGCTACGGTCGGTCGACGCAAAGCGCGGGGCCGTGTTCGGTCGCGCTGATATCGAGGACGCTCTGCGGAAGTCGATCGCCTCCACGGGCGGGCAAGAGCGCGCCGTTGTGCTCTGGGTGCAGAACTGGACGAGTGAAACGTTCGACATCCCGGCGGAGTACGTGCTCGATTGGGCGTCCGAGTTCGATCGCAGCACTCGTCGGGTGCCTACGGAGGACGTCTGGAACGGCAGGCTGCGGGCGGAACTCAACACCCTGCGGGACCGCATCACGGCTGAGCGTACGGAGCGATTGATCAGGTTGCGTGGACGATGTGCGTTGTCGACCAGCATCGCGCTCGGGGCGACGTTTCCTGTCGTTGGGGCATGGGCGTTTGAAGTGCCACAGCCACCAGCAAAGGAACCCTGGCGTTCGGACACGCAGCCAACGTCGCCCTACGAGATGCACGTGGATGTCGTCGCGGGCGGTGGTGAGGATGTCGTGTTGGGCCTCAACATTCGCGGGGACGGTCGCAGCGATGTTCATCGATACATCGAGAGCACTGGCGTACCTCCCAAGCTGTTCGCATTCATGGCGCCTGCGTTGCCAGGCAGCCAATCCATCTCGGGCGCTGCAGAAGCCTGTGCATTCGCGATGGCGATACGGGAGCAACTCGGAGTTCTGCTGAAGAAGAATGGGATTCGCAGTACGCGGCTGTTCTTCTATGGACCGCAGGCTCTTGCGATTTTTCTGGGACAGCACCTGACGTCGGTTGGCAAGGTGCAGCTGTTCGAGTATCAAGACCCGAGCTATGTCCCCAGCTTTTTGCTCAGCACATGAGCGAGTCGGCCGGCGAAGATGTCAGTTGCAAGGTTTCGGCCGCGGAATGCGTTCATCCTTGGAGAGACGGTCAACGGGCGGGTCGGTAGGTACCCACATCACACGGCGTTGACGGCGGTGCGCGGACTAGTACACTAGGCGTATGGAACTGCACCTTCCGCTGGAACTCGAGGGCAAGCTCGCCGCAGCGGCGAGCCGCCGAGGCGTGTCGGTCGAGGCGCTCGCCCGCGAGGCGCTCGAGCGCGCAGTGGACTTCGACGACTGGTTCCTTCGCGAGGTCGACACCGGTCTGGCCCAGGTCGATGCCGGCCAGACGCTGACCCACGACGCAGTGGGTGAGCGGATGGCGAAGAAGCTGGCCGAGCACGACGCCAGACGCTGATGCACCTGCGCTGGACGGAGGCGGCGGCAACCGATCTGGAACGCATCGCCGACTACCTGTTCAGCCATACGCCAGATCGCACGCCGCGCCTGATTCGGTCAATCTACGAGGCGCCCGAGACGCTGTTGTCGTTCCCGCATCGCGGGCGGCCGGGGAAGAAGGCTGGCACACGGGAACTGGTGCTTTCGCCCTTGCCATGGATTGTGGTCTACACCGTGCGCGACGACGTCGTCCACGTCGTTCGCATCCTCCATGGAGCGCAACGATGGCCCTGACGAATGGAATGCGACACGAACGGACGGTGCGGACTGCCAGCGGGCAATGGCGGGCAATGCCCGACGGCAACGACGGCATTCATGGCATTCGCGGCAACGTAGTTCCTGTAATTTACAGATTCTAAAGGCGCTTGAGGAGTTCGAATCCCACCTCTCCGCCATCGCAAAGCATTTCGAAGCAACAACTTGCAGCCTCGGTCGTTTTCACTGTACCTAATTTGTACCTGAACACCCGCCACGAGGGTGGGTTTTCCACCCGCGTACCGGCTATGGCACGCGCGATTCTGGTCGATCTGCGGGCCCTTGGCTGCCGTTCATCGCGCAAGCCAACCGTTCCTGTCCCTGCTGCAGTCTGTTCCCCACCGCTGTCACCCCGAGACGTGGAGAAGCACCGTCGCGTGGCGGGCGCTCTCCGTCTTAGCGCCGGCCGGTCGCGGCCCGCGCGACATGCCGCAGCATGCCCATGAACGTCACAGCCCAGGCCACGAGAGCGACATAGACGAAGGACGCCGGAATGATGTGCAGAAATGGGATGGACGCGGCCTGTGCCAGCCGGGCCGTGCAGACCGTGTACATGCCGAGCGGGAAGACCATACCCCAGTACTGCGGATCGTAGATGATCGGATAGCGCCGCACGACGTGACGCCAGACGCCGAGAATCAGCAGCAGCGGAATCCACCACGTGCCGGCTGCCCAGAAGAACAGGGTAAAGCCCGTGAGGAACGGCCGGAGCGTCGTCAGCAGCAACCACCGGTCGGCGGCGAGCATCAGCGTCGATCCGGCGAGGGTCGTGATGGCGACCGCCCCCATGTTGATCCAATACGGCGGCGTCAGCCGGGCCATCGTCAGTTCGAGAAAGGTGAAGCGGTAGAAGATCAGCGTGATGATCGACAGGTAGAGCATCGCGCCCAGCAGGTACATGCACAAGGTAAAGAAGAGCACGACCGGTTCGCGTGCGCCGAAGGTCGGGGCCAGCAGGGTGCCAAGGACCGACACCGACTGTGTGGCGACGGTGGCGATGAGCCAGGCGCCGTTGATGCCGTCCTCGAGCGACGGCTTGTGCTCGCGGACGATCGTCGCGGTGAAGAAGCCGTACATGACGAGCGCCCAGAGACCGACCCCTGTCCACCACAGCCCCAGCGCCACAGGCAGCCGATCGGCGATCAGGACGAACTGAGACCCCAGAATGCACGTGGCCGCGACCACCGTGAAGAATCCTGGGCCGCGGCTGTGGTCTCGCAGGTCCTCGAGCACGCGGGTCGGGAAGCGCACGACCCGCACCATCAACATCACGACGAGACACAGGTACGCACCGAGGTTGATGCCGAACAGGATCCGCCCGATGCGCGGCATCCCCATCGTGTGCGCCGCGATCGAGACGATGCCCGTCGCCATGACGAGCGCGAAGTAGCCCGGGAACAGATGTTCGACGGCTGCGGTCGTTCGAGACGCGAAGGACTCGCGCGTGGCCGTCACGGTCTACTCGAGCCGGTAGAGATACCGCAGCAGGCCCGCGCCGAGGCCGAAGCACACCAGGCTGGCTCCGAGCGCCGGCACGACGATCGCGTGATCGCCGCCGAGATAGGCATTGACACTGGCCGTCAGCAGCCAGAGCTGCAGCACCACGAGGATCACGACGAATCCCAAGATGCCGCTGACGATGGTCATCCGCTGCGACCGGATGAACCGGGAGGGTCCGCTCATGACGCGATCTCCTCAACGCCCGTCGCGTAGATGATCCCACCGCGCACGTTCAGGGTGATCCGCGGCAGCGGCCGCTGAGGCGGACCCGCCACCGGCCGCCCGGTGGCCAGATCGAACCAGCCGTTGTGGCAGGGGCAGTGCAGGCGCCCTTCGGCGACGACCGGCACGACCGGGCATGCGAGGTGCGTGCACTGCTGGTCGTAGGCGACGAACGACGCTGGCCCGGTGCGCACGAGCAGCCGCGGCGAACTACCTGTCGGATACTCGAACGTCCTCGCTCCCCCGACTGGCAGATCGCTGACCGCCGTGATGGCCATCGGCGCCGGCCTCGGCATTGACCGTGTCAACAGGCTCTTGAGTAGCAGCCATGCCTGACCGACGACGAAGGCGCCGCTCGTCAGCACCATGAACTTGACGAGTTCGCGTCGAGACACGTATTCGTCCTGCCCGGAGTCGATGGGGAAGTCGCGCCGCCACTGTGGCTGTGTGGCCAGCGGCCGCCCGTCCGGCGGCCGGATTGGACGATCCGGGTCGACGAGGTCGGAGGCGCGCGGGCTCATGAGTGATCTCCCGAAGCCGCGTCATCAAACGCGTCCTCGAGCACGTCGTGCCCGAACGTCGGCTCGAACATCGCCGCTGTCACGTCCACGATCTCGAGGGGCGCGTCGGCAGGCACCATGAGGTTCACTTTGGTGTGCACGACCTGATTGCCGAAGCGGAAGCCGTTGACGGGTCGCGCGTTCGGCCGCAGGAGGGCCATTTCTTCGCGCGTGCCGAAGGCCAGCGCCTGGCTGGGACACACCGACGCGCACATCGGCTTGAGGCCGACCGACGTCCGGTCGTAACACATGTCGCACTTCATCATCAGGCCCACGCGTGAATTCATCTTCGGCACGCCGAACGGACAGGCAAGCACGCAGTTGTTGCACGCGATGCAGCGCGGTTTGCGCGCGGTCTGGACGACGCCGTCCTCGGTCCGCTTGATGGCGTCGGCCGGACAGACTTCCGCGCACGTCGGCGAGTCGCAGTGCATGCACACGACCGGCACCGTCTGCGTCGATCCGGCGCGGTCCAGGACGTCGAGCTGGATCATCGATTGCCCCTTGTGCGTGTCGCACTCGGTGCAGGCTTGAATGCACGCCTGGCAGCCGATACAGCGGGCAGGATCGACAAAGAATTCGTTCCGGTCGGGTACGGGCATGACGTGGATTCCCTTCTGCCTGTGACGCGCTTACTGCTGCGGCTCGAGGACGGTTGAATACTCGGGCGCGGACTCGGCCCTACGCAGGCGAATGGCGCAGACCTTGAACTCCGGAATCTTCGAGATCGGATCCTGAGCGGAGATGGTGAGCTGGTTCGCGCTCTTGCGGCCCGCCCAGTGGTACGGGACGAACACGGTGTCGGGTCGGATCGAGCGGACGACCGAGGCTCGCAACGTGCAGTGGCCGCGCCGGCTCTCGGCCGTGACCCAGTCGCCGTCGGAGATCCCAAGGGTCGCGGCGAGCCGAGGATGCAGTTCGAGCCGTGGCTCCGGGTAGTGATCGAGGAGCGGCCCGATCCGGCGCGTCTGATTGCCGGAGAGGAACTGGCTCACGACGCGGCCCGTGGTCAGGATGATCGGGTAGTCGTCATCGACATCTTCCGCCGGCCCCTGGTAAGGCGTCGGATGGAACCGCGCCTTGCCATCGGCGAAGTAGAACGGGCCGGCGCCGAGCGCGATCGGATTCCAGGAGCCTGGCTCGAAGAGACGGACCGTGCCTTGCGGCCCCGGTGGCGTGACACCGTCGGGGACCTCGGCCGGGCACGGCCAGAAGACGCCGTACTCGGACTCGATCCGCTCGTAGGTGATGCCCGAGTAGTCGATCACGGCTCCCTTCGACGCCAGGCGCAGCTCGTCGAAGATCTCGCCGGGACTGCGAAACGTGAAGCCACGCTCGCGGCCAAGCCCACGGGCCAGATCCTGGATGATCTGCCAATCCGGTCGGGCGTCTCCCGGCGGTTCGACGGCCTTGTTGATGCGGATGACGCGGCCCTCGGTCTGGGTCACCGTGCCCTCGTCTTCCTCCTGGAGCGAGCCCGGCAGCACGACATCGGCGTAGCGCGCGGTCTCGCTGAGAAAGAAGTCAATGGTCACGAAGAAGTCGAGCTTCTCGAGCGCCTGCCGAACGAAGTTGTTGTCGGGCAGGGAGACGACCGGGTTGAAGCAGATGTTGAGCAGGCCCTTGATCTCACCGCGATCGATCTTCCGGATGATTTCGTACGCGTCGACGCCGGGCTGCGGCAGGTCGTCCGCGGCCATGCCCCAGATGGATGCGACCTGTGCTCGATGATCGGGATTGGCCAGGTCGCGGCCACCCGGCAATTGGTCGCATTTCTGGCCGTGCTCACGCCCGCCCTGGCCGTTCGCCTGCCCGGTGATCGTCGCGTAGCCGCAGGAGGGCCGGCCGATGCGGCCCGATGCCAGTACGATGTTGATGGTGCTGAGGACGTTGGCCACGCCGTGGCTGTGATGCTCGATGCCTCGCGCGTGGAGCAGAAAACTGGTCCGCGCCGTGCCCCAGAGTTCGGCTGCCTGCTGGATGCGCGCCTCCGCGATGCCGGTGACCTCGGCCGTCCGGCGCGGCGTCCAGTCGGCCACCTCGGCGGCGACGGCGTCGAACCCGATGGTCTGCGCATCGATGAACGTCTGATCGATCCAGCCGTTGCGGATCATCAGGTGCAGGATGCCATTGAACAGCGCCGTGTCGCGCCCGGGCTTGACCGGGAGGAACAGATCGCACGTGCGCGCGAGCGGCGTGATCCGCGGGTCGACCACAATCACTTTCGCGCCGTGGTCCCGCGCCTGCCAGATGTAGTCGGTCGTGATGGGCGCGCATTCCGCGACGTTCGCGCCCGCCACCAGGACGACGTCCGCGCCCAGGATGTCGCTCATCGGATTGGCCGCGCGATCGATGCCGAACGCTTTCTTGTTGCCGGCCCCAGCGCTCACCATGCAGAGCCGGCCGTTGTAGTCGATGTTCGCCGTGCGCAGGCACATGTGGGCGAACTTCCCCATCAGATACGCCTTCTCCGTCGTCAGGCTGGCGCCCGACAACACCGCGAAGGCGTCGCGGCCGTGCTCGCGCTGGATCCGATCGATCGCGTCGGCCGTGCGGCGAATCGCCGCGTCGTAGCCGAGCGGCCGAAAGCCACTGCCGGCGCCGGGCGCGGCTTCGAGTGCCTGCACCAGCCGATCCGGATGCGCCTGCTGCAGGTAGCGCTTGATGCCCTTCGGGCAGAGCATTCCACGGTTGAACGGAAACTCATACCAGGGTTCGATCCCGATGACTGTGTTGTCCTTGACCTTCAATTGCATCCCGCACTGCTGTCCGCAGAAGCAGCAATGCGTCTTGACGTAGCGATCAGGCACGACGCCCGAATCGACGCGGATGTCGCGCGCGTAGGCCGCATGCGGCCCATACGCGCGGATCGTCTCGAGATCGAGATCGGGCGTCAGGGGTGTCGATGGTGTGGTCATGGATGAAAATTCTCCGCATCGTCCGGGCCGAGCGGCCCTTCTCCAATGCCTCGATTGACGTAGCGCGGCATCGCCGGCTGCGGTCCCGTCGGGATGGGCTGGCCACCGCCCCGCACACCACGCCAGGCGAGCGCCTGCGCCATGCCGTACGACGCGCGCCGGCAGGGCGGGCAGATCCATTGGTAGTGCTCCACCGGACCGTCCGCGATCTCGTACTGGTAGCCCAGTCGCCGCTCGACCTCGATCAGATCTTCGATGTGCATCCGGGAGCTGAACGCGTGGCCGCAGCGACGACAGAGTGCTGCCTCGCCGGCCCGGCCGGCGTCCTGATAGAAGCTCACACCAAGCTGTGCCGGTCGCTGGACGATGTGGAAGAACTTCCCGAAGGGCAGCCATAGGAAGGTGCCAATGACCGTGATCGCATGGACGATCGCGATGAACGGATACGCGTACCCGCGCATCCACGTGTAGCTCACCGTCAGCATGAGCCCGGTCACGCTGACCGCAAACAGCAGGATGAGCGGGAGGACGTCTTCCGCGAACCGCTGGATCGCCGCCGCGCCCTCGTCGCGCATGCGCCGCCGCATCGCCAGCATGGTGCCGGCGATCACCAGGACGGACGACCAGACCAGCCCGTGAAAGATCAGGAACGCGAGGGCGGACTCGTGAGGAAACCGAATGGTCGGGAAGCCGAAGACCACGATCTGATACAGGGAGAGATCGCCCGGGACCGGCCGAAAGTGAAGCCAGCCGAAGACCAACGGGAACGTGATGGCCACGGCCAGCAGACACCCCCACATGATCAGCAGGTGTGTGACGCCCCGCAGCCGGTTGCGGCGCAGGATGAACCGGTTGGCCAGAAAGTCGTTTCCGATTCGCCGGATCCAGATGCCGAGGTTGCGGCGGCGCCAGCCGCGGCGTGCGAACGCCTCCCAGCCCCGGCGCCAGTACAGGCGCGTCGGCGGCCGCTGCAGCCACATGGTGTACCGGTAGGTCAGGCCGAATGTCGCGAACAGGACGGCGAACGTGTAGGCCACAAGCGCCGCGTCGAAGTGCGACAGGTTCCGCGAGCCCGCCACAATCAACACGGCCAGGAGGAGCGTGGCGCCGAGGCCCCGGGCCGCGGCCGTGACTGCTTCGCGCGATGGTCGGCTCATTACGATCTCACCTCGCCTGGGTTGGCCGTGCTGCCGCCATAGTGTCACTCGATCGCGTCGCAGTCGAGCCTCAATCGTCCGCTCGATCGACGGCACAGCCCGCCTTTAAATTAGGTGGTCTCCACGCATCATCCGGCGCGCGCGGCGCTGATCTCGAGCACCAGCGACGCATATCCCCCGGCCGGATAAACGGCATGCCGCGCGGGACGATCCCGTACGAGCGTCATCGACGCGGTTGCGGCCAGCAGCACCTCGGTCATAACGCGCAGTTCGAGACGTGCGAGCGGCGCGCCGGGGCAGACGTGAATCCCCGCGCCATACAGCAGGTTGTCGGTTGCATCGCGATCGGGACGGTACCGATCCGCATCGGCAAAGATCTGCGGATCCCGGTTGGCGGCCATCCAGTTGACCACAACCCGATCGCCGCGCTCGATCCGTCGCTCGCCGATGGCCGTGGGACCCGTGGCTACCCGGCGGTTGTCCACCAGCGGGCCGTGCAGTCGGAGGATCTCGTCGATGGCCGCGGGCAGGCGCGTCGAATCGCGACGGAGCCGTTCCTGCTCGTCAGGACGATCGGCGAGGAAGTGGGCGATGATCCCGACCGACGCCGCGATGGTCCCCACTTCGCCCATCGTGCAGTTACGGAGCGCGCTCGCGAGGGCGGCGCGGTCGATCGGCTGGCCGTCGATCCGCTCGCGGAGTAGAAACTCCGTCAGATCGCGCGGCGCGGATGGGCCCTCGACGTCGCGTACGTGGAGCAGGTCGCCGACCAGCCGCTCGAACTCCGCAGCGACAGCGCCGTTCGCCGACCGATCGCGCGCGAGGGTCGCCTCATGATTGCGGTGCGCCCACCCGATGAGCGGCATCGCGAGGGCGACGGGCCACCCAAAATACGCGCACTGAACCTCGGCGGCGAAGGGCAGCGCGAGGGTAGGCATGATGTCGACCTGCACCGGCGAGGCCGCTGGCGCGCCAGACGGCGACGGACACACTGCACTCGCGAGGGCGGACGCGAGCCTCCGGCATTCGGGCTCGAACGCCTCGACGCGCTCGGCAGAGAAGCATGTCTCGATCGCGCGACGATACGCGGTGTGCTCGGGTGGGTCCATCCCGTTGGGCACCGAGGGATGGCGTGACACGACGTTGCTGAACGTCGCGGCGTCACGCACGACTTGCGCGACATCGGCATGGCGGAAGACGGTCCAGTGCGATGGCCCGTTGCGCGCGACCGGGCATCGCTCGCGCATAGCGTCGTACGCGGCTCGCGGCTCGGCCCGTACATCGGGACCCGACGGGTCCCAGTCCGATTCTGTGTCAATGCGACCGGTGCCGTCGTGGTGAAGGGGTCTCTTGTCCATCGTGTTCTACCGGTGCCCGGGTCGCCCCCGCGGTCCCGCGGGCGCTACCGCAACATTACACGTCGCCGGAGCTGCCGGCCTTGGTCGCGTGCACGGGCGATCGCAGGGCTGCGTGCCCGGCGAAGCGGAACACCGCTTCGAAAATCACCGGCGCACCTCCGCAGTGCACGCTGCTTGGGTCGCGCCGGTTGTATTCAGTGAGCGGAAAGTGCCCATCGAGCGCGAATCCCGCTTCGCCGAGCAGGTCGATGAGTTGGTCACGCGTGACGAAGCATTGCGGTTGTCCCGAGAATTGAGTGAACACGATCGTCTCACCTGGCACCGGTCGCGCGTCGAGCGGGAGCGTGTGGCGTGAGAACGTGAACACGAACAGGCCGGCTCCTGGAGCCGCCACGCGTGCCGCCTCGGCGATCGCGCGCGTGAACTCGGCGCCCGATCGCGCCAGGTTCCAGATCCCATGCGCCACGACCAAGTCGAAGGCGCCGTCGGCAGCGGGCAGTTGATCCATCGGCGCGAGCTGCAGCTCGATGCGATCGGCGAGCCGCTCTGCGGCCACGCGTCCGGCTGCCGCATCGAGCATCGGCCGCGAGAGATCGGTGCCGAGGACACGCCAGCCTTCCTGCGCCAGCGGTATCGTGTTACGCGCCGCGCCACATCCGATGTCGATCGCCCGCCCGTCGGGTACGCGTCGAAGCTCAACGCCCGCGTAATCCAGCAACCGCGCGTTGGGCGACGACTGGACGAAGCCCTGCACGGTGGCGGGTGCACTCCACGATGAACCAGCAAGTGGATCTTCCAATGGCATGAGCGTGTCACCTCCAGCAGGGCCAAGTGCTTCGCGCGCGCAACGAATGCGTTGGCGAAGTTCGACAGAATGCGAATCAGCAGGCCGTCGCCGGCTTCCGCTGGTCAGCCGTTAGCCCGGCCAGGCAATCGTCAAGAGAAAGGCACTATCCTCGACGGCCTCGACGTCGTGGGGCAGGCTTTGATCCAGTACGAGTAACGATCCCGTGTGGAGATCAAACGTTCGCCCTTCCGCGCGGACCACGATGTGGCCGAGGATCGTCTGAATCGAGATTCGCCCCTTGGTCTGATGTCCAGGAATCCGCGTCTGCGACTTCAGCGCGATGAGGAGCACGCGGAAGTCGGCGTGCTTCACGAGCGTTCTGGCGTTCTGTCCGCTGGCCCACTTGGGTTCCTGGTGAAGCTGCTCGAGTTCCCGTGGCAGATCGAACTCCAGAAAAGGTGCGGCCAGCGGGGCCGTGTGCGGTCTCCTGTGTTGATGGTCGTTCGGTGCATCCGACATCTTCGTCTCCTTCATGCCACGCATCGGTGATCGGGCTCGCGCCGCGCGACCCTGACGGCTTCGCGCTGGCGGGTTGTCGTTAGGCCGGTGGGTCTCCACGCAGCATCGTGAGCAACATGCGGGCCGGCTCATCCGCCTCCACGGCATGAGGCACGTCCGCCGGCATGCGGACGACGGTGCCCGGAACAGCTCGCACGGGCACGCTACCGATCGTGAGTCTCAGTGACCCGTCCAGTACCTGGACGAGCGCTTCGAATGGCGACGTGTGTTCGGTGAGGCCCTGACCGGCGTCGAACGAAAACAAGGTCACACTGCCTCCGCTCGTCTTCGACAGAATGCGGCTCGCGATACCTCCGGGCGTCGACGAAACCAGCGACTGAAGAAGGTGAGCTTCACCTGGAGCAATCGGCATCATCGGTGTGACCTTTCATCTCATTAACTCATCAGAGCGAGCGAGCGCAGACGCGGAAATACCGACCCTGCGTCTCGGCGACGACATCCACGAACCCGGCGGCGGTCAACTGCCCGCAGACCGCGTCGGGTGTAAGTGGGGCGCAGCGATCGCCAAGATGGAAAAGACGCATTGCGAGCGTGAAGTGGACGTCAACGGCCACAAAGACCCCGCCACGTTGCAACGTGCGGAACGCGTCTCGAAAGAGACGTTGCTGCAACACGCGGGTCGGGACGTGGTGGAGCATCGCACAGGCAACAACGGCTGAGAACGTCCCAGTCACGAACGGCAGGGCGGCGGCGTCGGCGCAGACCAGCGTGATACCCGGCGCACCCCGGGTCTCGGCGATCGCTGCACGGTCGATATCGACCGCCGTCGTCCGTTTCGCTACACGCGACAGACGGGGCGTTACGAGCCCGGCACCAGATCCCAACTCGAGGATGTGATCTCCGAGGTCGACACCGCCCACCGCCCACGGAATCAGGCCGTCGAGCGTAGACGTCCAGTGGGCCGACCGGCAGTACCACCGGTGCGCGCGATTCACTTGTAGACCACGTTGGCCACACGACGACCCGTAGACGTCATAAAGATGTATTCATAATACATGTATCTGCTAGACTGCGTCGTCAACCCATGCGCCTCACCAAAGTCTCCGACTATTCCCTTCGTGTCCTGCTGTATCTCGCTGTTCATCCGGATCGGCCCGTGTCGATCGGCGAGATGAGCCGGGCGTATCGCGTGTCTTCGCATCTCGTGGTGAAGGTCGTCGGGTTGCTTGTCGAAGACGGCACCGTGACGACCGTGCGCGGTCGTCGCGGCGGCCTGCGTCTGAACAAGTCTCCCGACGCGATCAACGTGGGCGCACTCGTGCGCCGCACCGAGAACACGTGGGATGTCGTCGAGTGCTTCAGCCGCGAGACCAACACGTGTCCGATCGCACCGGCCTGCGGATTGAAGAGCGCATTGACGCGCGCGCAGCGGGCGTTTACCGGCGTTCTTGATGAGTACACGCTCGCGGATTTCCTGCCTCGCGCGCGGGAGGTCAAGCGGTTGCTTCGCGTCTCGCTCGATCTGAGTGTGTCGGCGTGAAGATCCACTTGATCAATCCGAGCCACGTGTCCTTCGGCATTGGTGTCATCACCCCGCGCTGGCTGTACGTGCTGGCGGAGGCGACCCCGCGTCGCTTCGGTGATCCGGTCATCACCGACGAGACGCTCGATCCGCTCGACCCATCGCGGATCGCCCCGGGCGATATCGTGGGCATCGGGATCCATACGGGCAACGCGCTACGTGGCTATGAGATTGGCCGCCTGGCACGGGCCGCGGGCGCCACCGTGATCTTCGGTGGGATTCACGCCACGCTCTTTCCTGACGAAGTGCACGAGCTCGGCGGGGCGCACGCGGTGGTCAAGGGCGACGGGGATCTGGCTTGGGTTCAAGCGCTCGACGACAGCGTGGCGGGCCAGCTCAAGCGCGTGTACGAAGGGGGCCGAGTGGAGCCGGAACACCTGCTTCCTGCGCGCTGGGACCTGATGCCGGCGAACCGGTACATGTGGGCGTCGGTACAGACAGTGCGCGGCTGTCCGAAGCACTGCTCGTTCTGTTCCGTCTGGAAAACCGACGGCCAGCGGCCGCGTCAGCGGCCAAGCGATCGCGTGATCGGCGAAGTCGTCGAGTTGCGTCGCAAGGGCTTCCGCTTCATCGCGCTCGCCGACGACAACTTTTACCCCGTGACGCTGACCGATCTGAAAATGGCGGCGCGCCGCACGGACCAGGCGTCCTTCCAGAATCTCAGCGCCATCCGCGCCGAACGGTTCGAGTTGATGCGCCGGCTCGCGGCCCTGCCGTCCGACATGGTGTTCTTCACGCAGATCACGATGGAGGCCGCCGAGGATCCCGATTTCCTCGACGCGATGCGCAAAGCTCGCATCAAGGGCGCGCTCGTCGGCATCGAATCCGTGTCGCCCGAGGGCCTGAAGGACGTGCACAAGGGCTTCAATGTCGCTGGCGCCGAACTGGTGGAGCGTCTCCGTGGGTTTCGCGAGCATGGCGTGCATGTGCTGGGGTCGTTCATCTTCGGTCTCCCGAGTGATCACGAGCGCACGTTCGATGCGACCGTGGCCGTCGCGCAGCAGGCGGGCGTCACGTTCGCCCAGTTCGTTATGCTCACGCCGTTCCCGGGCACGAACGACTTCGCGGCCTGGGAGAAATCGATGGCTGACGACGCGACACGCATCGCCGGCGTCCCGCTCACGCGTCACTGGCTGATCCCGCAGGGTCAGCGGCCCAAGGTCTACACGCCGCATCCGACGATGGCGGCCGATGAGATTCGGCGGGGGACGCAGCGCGCCTGGGACCAGTTCTACAGCTTGCAGAACATCTGGGCGCGGTCGCGCTGCGTGGAGTCTCTGAAGTCGCGCGTGGCGTTCGTGCTGATCTCCAAGTTGTACCGGCAGATGTACGCCAATACCGGCATCGCCACCGACAGTGCTCGAGTTGGCCGGTCGGCGCGCTGGGCCCGGTGGATCGCCAACCCGTGCCGGCGGCTGTTCACGGCCCGGCCGATGCCCGAGTTGTCGGTGCCCGCATAGATAGCAGTGTCGATGAAGATGGGCGCCGCCGCGATCGGGGTTTCCGGCGCGCCTGTCATCGCTCTTGAACGCCGAGGCCCGTCAGACGGAACGGCACTTCGCCGCGCGCGCCGATATCTCCGGCCTGAGCTGGAAGAGCACTTCGCGGAAGCGGCCGTGTCTCGGTCCAACCCGGAATACGGCGGCCGCACCGTTCGCACGTGAACCCCAGATGCCCGCGTCGCCTCGCCAAAAAATATTCGTGACCGGCAAACAGACAATAGAAGGACAGCATACAAGACCTCCAATCCGTTGGGACAAATGACACCGTGCGCCCTTCCCACTGCGATCCTGGAGTCCGTGTCACGGTGTCGAGTGTGTGGACTTCACTAGCCGACGCGTCTTGCGCCGGAGGTACTCCCGCAACGCGACGGCGTTGTTGTGAAGGCGATCGTGGGAGCTGTACACGAGCGTAACTCTGCGACGTCGCGCCAATGACACGATCGGTCTCCACGTCTGCGGTCGGAGACTCAACTCGCGGAAGTAGCGACGGCGGAACGCGTCCCACTTGTCCGGGTCGTGACTGAACCACTTCCGCAACGCCGCGCTCGGTGCGACGTCTTTCACCCACCCGTCGAGAGGGAGTTTCGCTTTTGACAGCCCGCGTGGCCAGAGGCGTTCCACGAGGAGTCGGACGCCATCGGTGTGTGAGGCCGCGTCGTAGGCGCGCTTCAGCGTGATCATGATCGACCCGCCTGGCCGGCCCGGTGTTCCAGATCGGCCGCGACTCTCGATGCTTCGCGGACGAGCTGACTGGAGTACCCCCATTCGTTGTCGTACCAGCTCATCACCTTCACCAAATCGCCATCGACGACCTGCGTCAGACCGAGGTCAATGATCGACGCCCGAGAATCCCTGACGATGTCGGACGACACGATGGGATCACGGGTCACGCCCACGATGCCGCGATAGCGCTCAGTGTCCGCCTCCTCGGCAAACAGGCGATTGACCTCATCCACGGCGGTTGACCTGGATGCCAAGACAACGATGTCGGCCAGTGACCCGACGGCGATGGGTGCTCGAACCGCCACGCCGTCAAATCGGCCCCGGTACTCGGTCAACGCTCTGGCGGTCGCGGTCGCTGCACCGGTGGACGTGGGTACGAGGTTCGCTGCTGCGGCCCTACCTCTTCGGGCACGCGCGTCCGGCCGATCGACAAGTGCCTGGCTCGAGGTGTACCCATGAATCGTTGTCATGGTCGCCTTTTGGATGCCGAGACGACGTCCCAGTATCTCCATCACTGGCGTGATGCAATTGGTCGTGCAACTGGCGCAGGAAATCATCGTGGCGCCGCGGAGCGGCGTATTAACGCCGTGAACGATCGTTTCCACGGTCTCGCTTTTCGATGGCGCGGAAAGAATGACAAATCGGGCGCCTGCCCGGAGGTGCGCCTCGAGCTCTTCTCGGTGCGTGAACGCGCCCGTGCATTCGAAGACGATGTCGACGCGAAGTGATGTCCACGGCAGACGCGCCGGATCATTCTCGCGTAGCAGTGCCAGTGTATGGGTGCCCACGGTGAGGGTCGACGCGTCCGTTGATCCCACCGGCTTGTCGTACCGTCCATAGACGGTGTCGTATTTCAGAAGGTATGCGAGATTGGCCGCCTCGGCCAGATCGTTCGCCGCGACCAGTTCCAGGCCGGGTGTGTCCAGAACGATCTTCAGCGTGGCACGGCCAATACGTCCCAGTCCGTTGATGGCGACTCGAATCATGAATGGTTCTCCGGTCCCTGACACAACCTGTGGACGAGTCGAGCGTGCTCAGCTTGTCCTGTCGAGGAAGAGCAACGACGAGCTGTGACCTGATGTGGTGAAACGATCGCGGCGCTCGGTGGCTTCCAGCGCATCCTCGCACGCGGTGCAACGAACCGCGAACGGTAGGGCGCGAAGCCGGAGCTCGTCGATCGGAGCGAGGCACTCGATGCAGTCGCCGTAGGCGCCTTCGTGTAAA
>JBDTNQ010000012.1:0-57780 GCA_039933635.1 Acidobacteriota bacterium | reverse complement strand
TGTGCTGCGCCTTGAGCCAGTCGATGATGACGCGCGTGCAGAGGTCGATGAGGCGGTGGCAGCCTGCCGGGTTCTCGACGAGCTCGACCATGAGGTTCGTCGTGCTGCGGACGAATCCGGCCGTGCAGAGTGGACCCCGCGAGGTGACCATCGGCAGGACGTAACCCGCATCGAGAATGCGCTGCTTGTGCATGCCGATGCGATGCAGGGTCATGGCCGCGAACGCGTCGGCCTCGACCTCGTATTCGGGAAACTCGTCGATGTCTTCGAGCCGGTACAGCGTGTGGTACTCGCTCGGTGTGTTGTCCTGCCAGAACTTGATCTTGGCGCCGAGCACGGACGGCTCGGCGGCCATGCCGTACTCCATCCACCAGGACGGCACGAAGATGACGTCGGGATACTCTTCCATGATCTGGAGATTGGATCGGTACCAGAGCTCCGGATCGAGGTAGTAGTCCATGTGCTTGATGCCGAGGTAGCCCGGAATCCAGGGGCTGTCGACGATCATCGCCATGGGCACCTTGTCGAGCTTCTCGAGGCGCGCCGCGCGCTTGAACGTATCCCACTGTGCTGGCCGCATGCAGGTCCTTTTTGCGAGTATGGAACCGGTTCAGTCTGTCATAGGAGCCGCTGTCGGCCAAGGCGTCGTACCGCCTGTCGGACAGCAGCAGAAGGAAGATGGCGCGGGACCGGAGCTGGGGCGCCCGTCAATCTACTTCGGTCCGACGATCGTCCACGTCGTGTTGATCCGCGACGGCGCCACGTAGGCCGCACGCACCATGTCGGTGCCGATCAGATACCAGACGTAGAGATCGCCGGTCGACGTGTTCTGCCAGAGCAGATCGGGGTGCTGGTCGGCGTTCAGATCGGTCACCGCCTTGATGCGCCAGTTGCCGGCGACGCGGGCGGGCGTCAGCGACAGGCCGGCCGTCACGGTTCGTCCGTCCATGTACCACGCCGCGAGGTTGCCGCCGCTGTCCTGAAAGATCAGGTCGGCCTTGCCGTCGCCGTTGAGGTCGGCCGCGCCGACGATCCGGACCGTGCTGCCGACAGTGACGATCGTGGCCGCGCCATCCTGGACGTAGGCGGTGTCCACAGGATGATTCGCGACGCCGCCGGAGGAGGTCATGAACCACACGTACACCTGGCCCGTCGCGAAGTTCTGCCAGATGATGTCGGCGTGCCCGTCGCCATCGAGGTCGGCGGTGGCCATGATGCGCCACGGCGTATTGTTCGCAATCGGAATCGCCTGCGTCGCGGTCCTGGTCACGCCGTTCATGATCCACAGCGTGACGGCGCCGGTCTGCTGATTCTGCAGGAGCAAGTCGGGGCGCTCGTCACCGCTGAGATCGGCCGTGCCGACGACGAGCGTGTCGGCGGGGAGCTGGTTGGGAGAGGGTGCTGCGCCAACCGCCAGCGTGTGCCCGGCCATGAACCACGCGTAGATCTGGTTGCTCGTATTCTGGAAGACGATATCGGGTGCGCTGTCGTTGTTGAAGTCCGCGCCGCTCACCGGCGAATGCCACATGCCGTTGACGCATCGGCCGCCGCCAGCCGCGAGATAGGGATCGGCCACCGAACACCCGTCAGCCGGCGCGCCGAGCGCGGAATCGATGCGATAGATCGTGCCACCGTAGTTGACGATATAGATTTCGCCGGCCGCGTCGACGCCGAAGCTCGAGACGGACGTTGCGGCGTTTCCCAGTTCGGACGTGTGCTCGGCGGCTGACGACACCGTGGCCTCCCGGGTCACGCCGTCGAGGGTCAGGCTCAGGGACCACACCTTGCTCATGGCGTAGTCGGCGACGAAGTAGCGTCCGATGTAGGTCGGTCCGAGGCCGCGGCCGCGATAGACAGCGCCGCCGGTGATGGAGCGACCGACACTGTGCGAATACTCCCAGGTCGGATCGCGCAGTGGCGCAGGCGCGGCCGCGGGCGGGGCGCCACCGGCGTAGCTGCCGTTGGTGTGCGCGCCCTCGCGGTTGCCCCAGCCGAAGTTGCGGCCGGCCACGCTCCTGGGCACGTAGTCGACTTCTTCCCACGCGTCCTGGCCGACGTCCCCGATGATGAGAGCGCCGGTACTGCCGGCCCGTCGCGCGTCGAAGCTCCAGCGCCAGGGATTCCGCAGGCCGAATGCCCAGATTTCGTTGAGAATGTCGCCGCGGCCCGCGAACGGGTTCGAGGGGGGAATCGCGTACCCCTTCGGATCGGAATCGGCGACCGACACGTCGAGTCGCAGCATCTTGCCGAGGAGCGTTGTCGGCTTTTGTCCGTTGAACTGCGGATCGTTGCCCGACCCGCCGTCGCCCAATCCGAAATACAGATAGCCGTCAGTACCGAACGCGATGTTGCCGCCGTTGTGATTCGTGAACGGCTGCAGGACGTAGGCGAGCCCACCCGGCCAGACGAGATCGAATCGTGTCGTGGGATCCGCCTGAAGCGGGTTGCCGGGCGATCGGCGATAGCGGGAAATGACCGAATGGCCGGACGCATTCGTGAAGCTGATGTAGACGCGTCCGCTCGCGGCGTAGTCAGGGGCGAACGCCAGACCGAGCAGCCCGCGCTCGCCAAGGGGCGACGGAGGCAGCAGCGCCGACACATCGAGAAAATCTGCGGATTGCGTGACGCCGTTCTTCAGGACGCGCACGTGGCCGGCCTGTTCCAGCACCACCTGCACGGTCGGATCCGAAGGATCCTGCACGAAACCCAGCGGCGCGTTGAACCCGCTCGCGACGAGCGTGGCCTTGAGTTGGGCACTCGCGGGGACCGCCGCGCCGAGCATGGCGATGAGGACTCCTCCGAAGGCCACGAGGACGCGAAGTGGCGAAAGGCGAATGGGCAGGGACATGCCACAGCCGGCTGCACAACTTAGGCCGCGGCGTGTGCCATGAAACAGGCACGCGGACGAGCCACCAGACCTGTCCGTGGCGCACATTTGTGCACGCCACGGCATCAACCTGGAGGCGCCGACGCGACGGGAGTCGGACACCCGACAGGGATAACCGCGGTCGGGAGCGCCGCTGGCCCTGACAGTCGAGGCGCGAATCGCGACGTCCAGCGCTCCATTCGTCAGCCCTCCGCGGCAGCCGATGTCAGTGATCTCCCGTGCGGTACTGCAGCGGCGTCACGCCCGTGACCTTCCTGAATACACGGCAGAAGTAGGCGGCATCGCTGTATCCCGAGTTCGCGGCGATCTCTTTCACGCTCATGCGGTAGTTCTGCAGCATGAACTTCGCGCGGTTGACACGGACGATATTGAGGTGGTCGTTGAAGCGGGACGACCCCTCGACGGCGAACAGACGCGAGATGTGATTCGGGGCCAAACCGAATCGTTCAGCGACCGACTCGCGGTTGAGTTGGCGGTTCTGGAAGTGCTCGGCGACGTACAGACAGATGGCCTCGTAGGTCAGGGTCGCCTTGCGGTGAGGGTGACGTTCAACGTGCGTCAGCAGCCGGACGCAGGCGTGGAGCAGGGATTCGACGAGCAGGAGGTTCAGCCGATCGTCGGGCCCATCCATGGCGCTCGCCATGAGGGCCTGGAGGATGTTCCGGCTGACCCCGTCATGGGCGCCGTGGACGCTCGTCTTGAGCGCCGACTGCGGCGGATCGGTCTTACCACCGTGCTGCACCAGGCTGAAGCCAATCTGCTTGTGGCCGAAAAGGCAGGTCAAGACCGTCGCCTGGTTTGACCACTGCGGACGATCCCAGGCATGGGCGGGTACCAGGACCACGTGCCCGCGGCCCGCCGAGATGACATCGCGGTGACCGTGACGCGCGAGTTCGAAGGCCTGCACGCCCTCGAGCGGGATGGACAGACGCGGGAACGGGGTCACGTACGCCAGGATCGGCGGCGGCACGGTGCCATCGGCGATGTGGACCTGTCTGATACGTGAGGCCACCAGCAGCCGTTCGAGTTCCACCGCGATCACGCGCTGGGACTCGGAGCGTTCGGTATTTCGCGGGCAAAGTGGCGATTGTCGTGGGGACATGGTGCGCGGACGGAATGTTTGCTTTGTGCAATCAATATCACATCTTTCCGTCTAGCCCATCAGACAGGTTGTCGTGAATACTCCGGGCACGGAGCCATGACAACGTGGACGCGCTGACCAGACTGCGGCAGCACCTGCTCACAGGTGTGTCGTACGCGATTCCCTTCATCGCGTGTGGCGGTGTGTTGCTGGCGGCGGCAATCGCGCTCGCGCCGATGACGGCGATGGGGCCGGACTTCAACGCGACGCCCGTCGTGCACACGCTCCACCAACTCGGTACGTCCGCATTCACGCTGATGCTGCCTGTGCTCGCGGGCTACATCGCGCACGCCGTCGCGGGCCGTCCAGGGCTGGTGCCGGGATTCGTCGGCGGACTGCTCGCGGGAGAGGTCGGCGCGGGCTTCCTCGGCGCCATCCTGGCGGGTCTCCTCGCAGGCCACGCCGCCGATCGCCTGAAGCGCCTACCCGTCCGGCCCTGGGTGCGGCCCGTGATGCCCATCCTCATCCTGCCGATCCTCTCCACGCTCCTCGTTGGCGTGACCATGATCGGGATTCTCGGTGAACCGATGGCGGCGCTGATGCAGGCCGCCACGGCGATGCTGGCCCATCTGAACGCCGGGAACCGGGTCGTCCTCGGCGTGATCCTGGGCGGGATGATCGCCGTCGACATGGGCGGACCGATCAACAAGACCGCGTTCTTCTTTGGCGCCGCGATGATCCAGGCGGGCGACGCCCGCATCATGGGCGCCTGCGCCGCGGCCATCTGCACGCCGCCGCTGGGTCTCGGGCTGGCCACGCTCGTGCGCCGCGAATGGTGGAGTCCCGAGGAGCGTGACGCCGGTCTCGCCGGCCTGACGATGGGTCTCGTGGGGATCACCGAGGGCGCGATTCCGTTTGCCGCGGCCGACCCGTTCCGCGTCATCCCCTGCATCATGGCCGGGTCGATGGTGGCGTCGGTCATCGCCATCCTGGCGGGCGTCGGTGATCACGCGCCCCACGGCGGGCCGATTGTGCTGCCGGTCATTCAACACAAGGTGGCCTATGTGCTGGCGGTGCTCGCCGGCACGGCCGTGACGACGGTCTCGATGACCGTGTTGCGGTTCCGCGTGCATCGGGCGGCCCAACGGACGAGAAAGGGAGGCGCAATGAAGATCGTTGCCGTCACGGCGTGCCCGACGGGCATCGCTCACACCTACATGGCCGCCGAGCAACTCGGGAAGACCGCGCGAGCGCTGGGTCACCAGATCAAGGTCGAGACCCAGGGCGCGATGGGCATCGAGAACGAGTTGTCGGAACACGACATCCGCGACGCGCAGGTCGCGATCTTCGCGGTCGATATCGAGATCGAGAAACGTGAACGCTTCGGCGCGATCAAGGTCGTGCAGGTGCCGGTGCAGGAAGCGATTCGTGATGCCGGGCGCCTGATTGCGCGCGTCTCCGCGTAGCGGCACAGTCCCGTGGCGCTCGATCTCCCGTTCACCTGTCCGCTTGCCAGCGGACTGCACGCGCGGCCCGCCAGCCGGCTCGCTGAAATCGCGCGCAGGTTCGATGCCGCCTGTGTGGTGACGAACGCGCGCACTGGCGTGACCGCTGACGTGAAGAGCGTGCTCGCGGTACTGACCGCGGACGTCGGCGCCGGTGACGCGTGCGTCGTGCGGGTCGACGGTCGCGACGAAGCGGCTGCGCGCGAGGCGCTCCAGGCCTTTCTGCAGTCCGAGCTCCCGGGCTATGAGGATCCGCCGACGCCGGTCGCCACCGAGGCCGCGCGGGTGTTGCCGCGTCCACTCGAGACCTCCGGCGCGAGCTGGTGGCGCGGCCTGGCTGTGAGTCCGGGCGTCGGCACCGGGCGCGTGGTCGCGGCCCCCGTCGCCGCCTGCGCGAGTGACGACGTCGATGCCAACGACGCCGACGATGTGGCACCGATCGATCCACAAGTCGAGCGCCAGCGCGTTACGCAGGCCATCCACACCGTTCGGACCCGCCTCGTGGCGCGGTTGGGCCACCGGGCATCCGCGGCTGAGGCCGCCATCCTTGCCGCCCATGTCGCCATCGTGACCGACCCGCTGCTGCTCGAGACGCTGTTCGCGGCGATTGGGCGCGGCCGGTCGGCGCCGCAGGCGATTGTGGATGGCGCCGCGCACTTTACCGGGGCGCTCGGCGGCGCGGGCACGCCGACAGTGCGCGAACGTGTGGCCGACATCCAGGGCATCTGCGTCCAGTTGCTCGACGAGGCGTGCGGATCGCGGATGGCGCGGACCACAGTCCCGCTTGCCGCGCCGTCGGTGATGGTGGCCGAGACGATGACGCCGCAGGCACTCCTCGATCTCGACCGCCGCTGGATCAGCGGCATCGTGCTCGAGACGGCCGGCACCACGTCACACACGGTCATCCTCGCGCGCGCCCTGGGCATTCCGATGGTCGTCGGCATCCCGCAGGCGCGACGCCTCCTGGTCGCGGGCGAGGACGTCGTTGTCGATGGGCACCGGGGCCTGGCGGTCGCGCAGCTGACCGACAGCGCGCGCGAGTTCTACGCACGGGAGCTGAAACGGCGGCGCGCGCGTGAGGGCGTGGCTGCGCGCGCGGCGATGGGACCCGTGACGACGGCGGACGGACGTGGGCTGGAGGTCGGCGCCAACGTCTCGTCGATGGAGGAATTGGACGGCGCGCGCCGCAGCGGGGCGGATGGTATCGGCTTGTTCCGGACGGAACTGCTGTGTCTCCGCGCGCACGAAGTGCCATCGGAAGACGCGCAATACGCGATCTATGCCGAGGCTGTGCGCGTGATGCAGGGCCGGCCGGTGATCATCCGGACGCTGGATTTCGGCGGTGACAAGCCGGTGGCGGCCCTGCCGCGGCCGGCGGAGGCCAACCCCTTTCTTGGGTGCCGCGGCGTCCGTGCCTACGTGGAACATCAGGAGATCGTCCGCACGCAGTTGCGCGCGATCGTGCGGGCGTCGGCCACCGGACCCGTGCAGCTGCTCGTGCCGATGGTGTCCTCGATCGAGGAGGTGCTGTGGGTCAAGGCCCAGGTGGCACACGTGCAGGACGAACTCGCCGTCGATCGGGTGTCGTTCGATCGTGACATGCCCATCGGCATCATGCTCGAGGTCCCGGCGGTGTCGTTCGTCCTCGATCGCCTGTGCGACGAGGTGGACTTCTTCAGCATCGGGACGAACGACCTCTGCCAGTACTTCTTCGCAGCCGATCGCGGCAACGCGCGGGTGGCGCCGCTCGCGAGCGTGTCGCATCCCGGATTTCTGAAGTTCCTGAAGCAGATCGTGGATGAGGTTCGTGCGCGCGGGCGCTGGGTCGGCCTCTGCGGGGAGATGGCGGGCGACATCCGGTGGCTGCCGCTGCTGGTCGGCCTCGGGCTCGACGAAATCAGCGCGGCGAGTCAGCAGATCCCCGCGTTGAAAGCGCGCATCGCGAGGCTCTCGGCGGCCGACTGCACGGAGCGGCTGGCGGCGGCGACGGCGTGCGGGAGCGCCGAGGAGGTCGAGGCGTTGCTCGACCACGCGCGCGTCCTCGACCGGCCGCGGGCACTGCTCGATCCGGAGATCGTGCGGTTCGACGGATCGTGCGGCACGAAGGAAGAGGCGATCCGCACGCTGGTCGACGTGTTTTTCGCCGCGGGTCGCACCGACGATCCGTGTTCGATGGAGGACGCCGTGTGGCGCCGCGAGGCGCAGTACGCGACCGGCGTCGGCGACGGCATCGCGGTGCCGCACTGCCGGACGGACGCCGTGACGAGCGACTCGATTGGCATTCTCAAGCTGCAGTCACCGGTGGACTGGGGCGCCCTGGACGGGCAGCCGGTGCGAATGGTGTTTCTGCTGGCGACGCGCGAGACGAGCCCTGACGGCGCGCACATGCAGGTGTTCTCGCGGCTGGCGCGCAAGTTGATGGACGCGGAGTTCCGAGCCCACCTGCTGCGCGCGGACGATCCGAGGCGGGTGATCGATCAGCTGACGGACGGATTGCAGATGGTGTTGTAGGCGCGGTGTTCTTGGAGGACGATGTGATGAAGCAAAACCGACGAAGGTGGATGCGGGCCGCCGTGGCGGCGATCTGGGTGTTGTGCGGCGCGCACGTGGCCGTGGCCCAGATCGCGACGGGCACCGTGGCCGGCACCGTGAAGGACGCCCAGGGCGGCGTCATGCCAGGCGCCACGGTGGCGCTGATCAGCGCGACTCGTGGCACGACGAGTAACGTCGTCACCAATCAGGCCGGCGATTTCACGTTTCCGAACGTGCCCGGCGATACCTATACCGTCAAGGTAACCATGAGCGGGTTCAAGACGGTGGAGCGCGCAAACGTCGGCGTGAGTCCTGGCGACCGCGTGGTGGTCGGCACGATCACGGTGGACATCGGCGGGCTGAACGAGGTGGTGACCGTCTCCGATGAGGCCCCGCTGCTTCAGGCCCAGAGTGGCGAACGGTCGTTCGCCGTTTCGAGACAAGCCGTCGAGAGTCTGCCCATCTCCGGCCGCAACTGGTCCACGCTCACCGCGCTTTCGCCGGGCATCGTCAACGGACAGCGTCTCGGCAGCCCGGGCGCGAACAACAGCAACGTCATGCTGGACGGCGTGGCGATCATGGACACCGGCAACAACGGCCAGATGCTGCAGACCAACGTCGAGGCGATCGCCGAAGTGAAGGTCCTCACATCCGGATATCAGGCGGAGTACGGCCGCGCGAGCGGCGCGCAGATCACCGCCGTCACCAAGAGCGGCAGCAACCGCTTTCATGGGTCCGTCTATGACGTGCTGCGCAATTCGAAGTGGGACACCAACAGCTGGGCCAACCAGAAGAATGGCATCGCCAAGAGCCGGTCCGTGCAGAAGGACTACGGCTTCACCGTGGGAGGCCCGGTGGGGAAGCCGGGCGGCAACAACAAACTGTTTTTCTTCTACTCCCATGAAATGCGGCCGCGGACCAGCGGTGGCGCGGTGTCCGATTTCCGTGTGCCAACGCTGCTCGAACGGCAGGGGGACTTCTCACAGACCACCGACAACAACGGCGCGCCGTTTCCGTTCATCAAGGATCCGCTCCTTGCCGGCGCCTGCTCCGCGAGCAACCAGACGGCGTGCTTCAAGGACGGCGGCGTGGTCGGCCGGATCCCGAAGAACCGGCTCTACCCCGTCGGGCTGAACATCCTCAATCTGTGGCCCGACCCCAACATCACGGGTCTGAACTTCAACTATGAAGTGAAGGCGCCGCTCGACAGCCGCCTGACGCAGCAGCCGACCGGGCGCGTGGACTACCAGGCGTCGACGAACCTCCGCTTCACCGCGAAGTACACGGGGCAGATCGGCACGGTCAAGCCGACAGCCGGCTCGATCCCAGGATTCAACGACACGCTGCAGAAGTACCCGTTCATCTATCAGCCCTCGACGACGGTCAACTACACGGTCAACCCGACGACCTTCCTCGAGGCGACATACGGATACATCCAGAACCAGCTCGGAACGCCGATCATCAGCCCGGCGTCCAATCGCTGCAATGTGGGACTCTGCGACTTTCCCCTCCTGTTTCCCGATGCCGGCCTGATTGACACCAGCCTGTACAACTACTCGGTGCTGCAGGCCATCAACAGCCCGATGCTGGTCGACAACCGGATCATGCTGCCGCCAACGTTCAGCTGGGGCAGCCGCATCGCCAATGCGCCTCCAAGTCAGCTCTATCCGGGCTTCCTGAACCTGAATCGGACGCACAACGTGGTCGTGAGCGCGACCAAGCTTCACGGACCGCACACGTTGAAGGCCGGGTTTTACTACTTCAGCGCGTACAAGGCGGAGAACAACCTGTCCAGCGCCAGTCCGTTCAATGGAGTGGTGAACTTCCAGAACGATACGAACAATCCGCTCGATACCGGATTCGGCTATTCGAACGCGGCACTCGGCGTCTTTTCGCAGTTCCTGCAGCAGTCGAAGTTCGTGCAGGGCGAGTACCGCTACAAGAACATCGAGTGGTTCGCGCAGGACAACTGGAAGTTCAATTCACGCCTCACGTTCGACTACGGCCTCCGGTTCACGCACGCCACGCCGCAGTACGATACGCGACAGCAGGCGTCGAACTTCTTCCTGGACAAGTGGTCCGCCGCGGCCGCGCCCGTGCTCTACCGGCCGGGCTGTCTGGTGGCCACCAATCCCTGTCCCTCAGCCAGTCGTGTCGCGATCAACCCAAAGACGGGGCAGTCGCTTGGCACCGGCAGCGCACTCGCGATTGGCACCATCGTGGCGAACTCGGGCAACCTGACCAACGGCGTCATCCAGGCCGGGCAGGGGATCGCCAAGGAGAACTACGTGTGGCCGTCCCTGCGCGTGGCGCCACGCGTCGGCGCGGCCTACGACCTGATGGGCAATCAGAAGGTGATCCTCCGCGGCAACTTCGGCATGTTCATCGATCGGCCCGAGGGCAACATGACCTCGAACCAGATCGGCAACCCGCCGTATTCGGTGGCGACAACCGTGCGTTTCGGCACGCTGCAGTCGCTCGGCAGCGGTGGACTGGCCACGACGGCGCCGCCGTCGCTCGTGATCTTCAACTACGATGCCACGCAACCCGTGTCGCTCCAGTGGAGCGCCGGCATGCAGATGTCGTTGCCCTGGGCGTCGTCGTTGGACGTCTCCTATGTCGCGTCACATGGATACGACCTGATGAACCCGTTCAATCAGTCGATCGACATCAACGCACCGGATCTGGGCGCCGCGTATCTCGCAGCCAACCAGGATCCGACGCTGGCCGCCGCGAGTAACGGATCGAGCGCGTTCAGCACGGACCTGCTCCGTCCGTACCAGGGATTCGGGGCGATCGGGCTGCAGAGCAACCGGTTCTGGTCCACGTTCCACTCGATTCAGACGTCGTTCAATCGCCGGTTCAGGGACGGGCTGCAGTTCGGCCTGAACTACACGCTGACACTCGACCAGCGCGGCACCAATACGCTGAACGCGAACACGGGTGTAAGACTCAAGCACAACCCGGATGGCACCTACGTCGACGACCCGACCTGGGCGGAGGCTCGGAAGCTCTTCTCCAACAACGGCCTGCGGCGTCACCTGATCAAGGGCAGCTTCGTGTGGTCATTGCCGAATGTGTGGAGCGACGCGGCCGGCGTGAAGCGGGTGGTCGGCCTCGTGACCAACGACTGGCAGTTGTCGGGGATCCTGACGGCCGGCTCGGCGAACCGGTATGACATCGGTTATCAGTACGCCAATGGCGGCGCGAACGTGAACCTGACGGGGTCGCCCAACTACGCGGCCCGCACGGTCATCACCGGCGCCACCGGCAGCGGCTGTTCTGGCGACCAATACAGACAGTTCACGACGTCGAGCTTCGCGGGCCCGTTACCCGGGAGCAACGGCCTCGAATCCGGCCTCAACACGATGGGGGGCTGCCCCGATCACACGCTCGACCTCACCGTCCAGCGGACGTTCCGACTGGGTGGCGCTCGCACGTTCCAGGTGCGGGCGGATGCCTTCAACGCGCTCAACGTGGTCGTCTACAGCGGGCGCCAGTCGACGATGCAGATGACGAGCCCCACCAGCCAGGGCTTGACCAACTCTCAATTCCTGGCCGATGGTTCGCTCGATCCGGCGCGGTTGCAGCCGCGGAACGCCGGCTTCGGCGCCGTGAATGGGGCGCAGTCGATGCGCTCCATGCAGGTACAGGTCCGGTTCGGGTTCTAACCACACGCAACAAGGGCGGGTCGCTTTTCAGCGCCCGCCCTTGCTATCTCACCGAAGAGTCCGCACTCGGAACGTCGAGCTGCGCTAGATCACTCCCGCCTTCTTCATCACCGCGAACGCCGTGTCGTAACCGAGCCTGGCGGCGTCTTCCGTGGACATGTCCATCGGAATGCGGCCCAGCGGTTCCGGCGACACGCCACCGGCGTAGCCGATCTTCTGCAGCGCCTGGAAGAAGCCGACGATGTCGATGATGCCTTCGCCGGGCATCACGCGCATGTTGTCGCGCACATCGTCGGGCGCCATCGCCTTCGCATCGGACAGGTGCACGTGCACGATACGCGCCTTGTCGGTGGCGAGGATGTCAGCGATGGTGCCGCCCGAGTGGTGCCAGTGCCAGATGTCGAGGACGGCGCCGACGTTCGGCGCGCTGTCCCGGGCGAGCGCGACCGTTTCCGGCAGCGTCCAGATGAACGGAATCCGCGGGCCGGCCGGCCCGCGTCCGCCCTGGCGTCCGCCGGCGTTCGCGCCCTGAGGCGCACCAGGACCTGGAACCGCAGTCGGTGCGCCAGGAGCCGCTGGTGAGGCTGCCGCGGCCGTCGGTGGAGCGGGCGGCGGGTTCGCTGGGGGAGGCGGATTCGGCGAGTGCATGTACGCCGGTCCGAGGAACTCGAGGCCCAGACGGATGTTCGATTTCTGCAGGACCTCGCCGATCGCTGCCAAGCGGTCTCGGACGATCTTCCGGTATTCGTCCTTGGGCAGCGGAGCGGTGGCAGACAGCACCAGCATCATCCGCTCGCATCCAATGGCGGCCGCCAGCGCCGCATCGTCGGCCAGGGGGCCGAGCTTTTCCTTGAAGGCGGCGTCGTCACCGGCGAACGGTTGCTGCACCGGAAGATTGACGATCGTCGGCCTGATCTTGAGTTCGGCGAACAGCGCCTTCGTCGCATCCACACCGGCAGCCTTGACAGGGGCGAAGCCCCAGTCGATGCCGCCGTAGCCGAGGCGGGCAGCCAGTCGCGCCGCGTCGGGCCACGGGCCGACGCGGGGTGAGACGCTGCCGTTCAGCGAGATGAACATCTTCGTCGGCGTCGTCTGGGCGGCGGACGCCCAAGCCGGCAACGCCAGCGCCGCCGCGGCGGTCGCGCTCGTCGCGAGGAAATCTCTTCGGGTCAGGGCCGGGGACATGTGAGCCTCCTGGTCGCATCGCGGGCCCCATCCTGTGATTGGTGAGCGCCGGCCGATCACAACCTGCTGGTGATGACATCATCATGTGCGAGTCCGGCCGTGTCGTGAATAGGAAAAATGACACGGTATATGAAAAACCTCACGCCGGGCCTGTCTGAAAGGTCGCGCCGCCGTGCGGCACGGGCCCAGCCCGCGGACTGCAGGCCCGGGCCGCGGATCCCGAAGGTCTACCGCATCAACTGTCCACCGTTCACATCGATCGTCTCGCCGATGATGAACGAACTGGCGTTCGATGCGAGGAAGGCGATGGCCTCGGCGCACTCCGCTGACGTGCCGACGCGTCCGGCCGGGATCGCTCGCACGAAGTTCTGCATCATCTCCGCCGTGGAAAATCGTTCGTGGAAAGGTGTGTCGATCACGCCGGGGGCGACGGCGTTCACGCGGATGCCGTGCGGTGCGAGCTCCTTCGCCACCGCCTTCGTGAACGTCGTCAATCCGCCTTTGGCCACAGCGTAGGCGGACGCCCCGGGGCCGCCGCCGTTGTGACCGGCGATGGAGACGACGTTGATGATGGCGCCGGACTTCCGCGCGATCATCGCCGCTGCCACCGCCTGCGTGCAGAACACGGCGCTTTTCAGATTGAGCGCCTGGATGTCGTCCCAGATCTCTTCGGTGAGTTCGAGCAGGGGGGCGCGCTTGACCAGCGACCCGGCGTTGTTGACCAGAATGTCAATCGGCCCGAGCGCCGCGACGGCGCGATCGACCAGCGTCCGGACGGCCGGGACGGTGCGCACGTCGGATTGAATCGCGATGGCCTCTCCGCCCGCGGCTTCGATCGCGTGCACGACACGCTCGGCTCCGGACGCATTCCCGTGATACCCGACCGCGACGCGCGCGCCGTCGCGCGCGAGCGCGAGTGCCGCCGCGGCGCCAATTCCCGACGACGCGCCCGTGACGAGCGCGACTTTGCCCTGTAGTGACGCCGATGTGCCCATGGCGCCCATGATAGCCGCAGGGTAAGATAGCCCGCTCATTCATGATGACGACCGGGGGATTGTGGCGGAACGACCGCGTCGGCCGGTGCCGTCACACACGCGAGGAGTTGATGCATGTCGCGAGAGGCTGCGATGCCGTTCACGCGGATTTTGATCGCCCTGGTCCTGACGGCCGTGACCGCCACGGCCTGCCGGCCGGCACCGGCGCCACCGCCTCCCGCAGTTGAACCTGCCATGTCCAAGCCCACGCTCACGCGCGAGAACTTCGGCACGATGCCCACCGGCGAGGCCGTCGATCTCTACACGTTCAAGAACGGCCACGTCGAGGTCCGGATCACGAATCTCGGCGCCACCATCACGTCCATTCGGACCCCCGACCGCAACGGGCAGCTCGGCGATATCGTCCTCGGGTTCGACGATCTCCAGGGCTATCTCGGCAACACGCCGTTCTTTGGCGTGGTTGTGGGGCGCTATGGCAACCGCATCGCCAAGGGCCAGTTCTCGCTGGACGGGCACAAGTACACCTTGGCCAGGAACAACGGCGAGAACCACCTCCACGGTGGGCTGGCCGGGTTCGACAAGAAGGTATGGACGCCGCGCGTACTCGAGAGCGACGCGGGCCCGTCCCTGCAACTCAGTTACCTGAGCAAGGACGGCGAGGAAGGGTATCCGGGCACCTTGACTGCCACGGTGATCTACACGCTGACGCCGAAGAACGAGCTGACGATTGCCTACTCGGCGACCACGGACAAGAAGACGGTCGTCAACCTGACGAATCACAGCTACTTCAATCTGTCGGGGACGGGAGACATCCTGTCGCACGAGGTCACGATCGATGCGGATCGCTTCACGCCCGTGGACAAAGGATTGATTCCGACGGGTGAGCTTCAGCCCGTGGCCGGCACGCCGTTCGATTTCACGAAACCGACCGCTGTGGGGGCGCGCATCGAACAGAAAGACGAGCAGATCCAGTTCGGCAACGGCTACGACCACAACTGGGTCCTCAATCATGCCCCCGGTGCGATGGGACTCGCGGCGCGCGTGACCGATCCGTCGAGCGGGCGGGTGCTCGAGGTCTCGACGACCGAACCCGGCGTGCAGTTCTACACCGGCAACTTTCTGGACGGGACGGTGACGGGAAAGGGCGGCCGCGTCTACCAGAAGCGCAACGCCCTCTGCCTCGAAACGCAGCACTTTCCCGACTCGCCCAACCATCCGGCGTTCCCGACGACGGTGCTCGAGCGTGGGCAGACGTATGCCACCCGCACGACGTTCGCGTTCAAGTAACGACAGACTCGGAGGACACATGACGCACGGCCGTCGCAATTTCCTGCAAACCCTTGGTGGTGCCGCCGGACTCGGCGCGCTCAGCCCGCGGGCGCTTCGCGCCGAGTCGGTCGAAGCGCAGGCCACGCGCGCGACGCCGATTCCGAAGATCAAGGACATCTCCGTGATTGAAACGGCCCCCGCCGGCGTGCGCCTGACGGTCGTGAAGATCACGACCGACCAGGACGGGCTCTACGGTTACGGCTGTGCGACGTTCACGCAGCGCGCGGACCTTGTGAAGCCGGCGGTCGAGCGCTACCTGAAGCCACTGCTTCTCGGGAAGACGACGGATCGGATTGAAGACATCTGGCAGGCGTGCTACGACAGCTCGTACTGGAAGAACGATGGCGTGCTGAACAACGCGATCAGCGGCGTCGATCAGGCATTGTGGGACATCAAGGGGCGTCGCGCCGGCATGCCCGTGTACGACCTCCTCGGGGGCAAGTGCCGCGAAGCAGCGGACTGCTACGGCCATGCCTCCGGCAACGAGATTCCGCAGGTGATCGATAGCGCGAAGCAGTACATCGCCCAGGGTTTCCGGCACGTGCGCGTGCAAGTGGGCGTGCCGGGCATGGAAGGCTACGGCGCGGGGCGCGGTGGGGTGACTGTGCCGGCGCTGCACAACGGTCCGGTGTTCGAGCCGGCGTACTACATCCGTCGCGCGCTGAAGCTGTTCGAGGAGTGCCGCACGCAGCTCGGTGAAGAGATTGAACTCCTGCATGACGTGCACGAGCGCGTCCTGCCGAACCAGGCCGTGCAGTTCGCGAAAGACGTCGAGAAGTTCAAGCTCTTCTTCCTCGAGGACCCACTTTCGCCGGAAGACCTCGCGTACTTTCGGCAGATCCGCCAGCAGTCGGCGACGCCCATCGCGATGGGCGAGCTCTTCAACAGTCCGCACGAGTGGCTGCCGCTGATCAGCGAGCGATTGATCGACTACATCCGCATCCACGTGTCGCAGGCCGGCGGACTCACGCCGGTGCGCAAGATCGCGGCGACGGCCGAGCTCTTCGGGGTGCGCACCGCGTGGCACGGACCCGGCGACGTGTCGCCCATCGGCCACATGGCCAACGTCACGCTGGGCGTCGCCTGCTACAACTTCGGCATCAACGAGTACACGGCGTTCAACGACCGCACGCAGAACGTGTTCAAGGGCTGCCCGGTCATGAAGAACGGATATCTCTATCCCAACGAGACGCCGGGCTGGGGCATCGAAGTCGACGAAAAGCTCGCGGCCACCATGCCGTTCGGCACCGAAACCGGCGAGCGCGGCCGCCTGAACGGCGGCTGGGGCGAGGTCCGCAAGCGTGACGGGACGATCATCAAGCAGTGACAGATTGATGCGCAATTTCCCAATTTTCCGATTTGTCATTAGCATTGCTGCATGGCCGTCGATACCTCCGTCGTAAAGCCCGTTGACGCACCGCCGCTCACGCCGTTATCCCTGATTTCGAAGCTCGCCCCGACCCCGCGACAGGCGCCGAAGTACGCCGTCAGCGTGAAGAACGCTGCTGGGGCGCCGGTCACCCTGGCCGATCCGCGCGCCAGCCGGGCGCTCGTGGCATTGATGGACATGCACGCCGTCAACGGTGGCGCCGCCTGTCACTGGGGCGGCCCGGCGGCGTTCGCCGAGATCATGGCGGCGCTGCACGGCATCATGTTCGCCGTCACGGGTCGCGAGTGGCACGATGCGTTCAACTTCGTCAACGACGCGGGCCACACGGAGAACGGCGTCTACGCGCTGCGTGCGCTCTACGGCTTCGACGGGATGACGTTCGATTCGTTGAAGGGCTTCCGCGGCATTCACAGCAAGCTGACGGGGCACGGGGAGTCGCACCTCAATCCCGAGGGCGTGCTGCTCAGCAACGGACCGCTGGGCTCCGCATTCCCGCAGGCGCAGGGGCTGGCTATCGGCGACAAGATCGCGGGTCGCGATCGCCTCACGATCTGCACCATCTCCGACGGCGCGTCCATGGAAGGTGAAGCGAAGGAAGCTTTCGCCGCCATCCCCGGCCTCGCCGGCAAGGGCCGCCTGAATCCGTTCATCGCCATCATTTCGGACAACGACACCAAGCTCTCGGGGCGGATCACGAAGGACGCCTTCAGCATGAGCCCCTCGTTCGCCAGCCTGGGCCCACTGGGGTGGAACGTGATTCACGTGGGCAATGGCAATGATCTGCAGGAGGTGTACTCCGCGGTCGAGCGCGCGATTGCCGAGGTCACCGCCGAGCCGTGGAAACCCGTGGCGATTGTCGCCCGCACGATTAAGGGCTACGGCGTGAAGTCCACGATGGAGAACGCCGCGGGCGGGCACGGGTTCCCGCTCACCAACGCCGAGAAGATCGTGGAGTTCGTCAGCGAGATCTGGAACGGCGAGGTCCCATCGGAGTTCGCGAGCTGGGCTCAGGCGCTGCGTCATGAGTGGGAACAGAAGGAGGCCGCGAAGAAGGCCAAGGCTGCCGCCGCACCCGCGCCAGCCGGCACGAAGAAGGACAAGGTGCAGGCTGGCCTGGCCAAAGCCGCAATTCGCGCGGCGACCGAAGGCCTGCCGGTCTACTCCGTGTCCGCCGACGTGCAAGGGTCGACCGGCGTCAGCACGTTCCAGAAGAGCTTTCCCGACCGCTTCATCGAAGTCGGCATTGCGGAAGCCAACATGGTCAGCACGGGCGCCGGGCTGTCGAAGGCCGGGCTCATTCCGATCGTGGATACGTTCGGCCAGTTCGGCGTGACGAAGGGCAATCTGCCGCTGACGATGGCCGCGCTATCGCAGGCGCCGGTGATCGCGATGTTCTCGCACGTGGGCTTCCAGGACGCGGCTGACGGCGCCAGTCACCAGGCGACAACCTACCTCGCGGCGACGAGCGCCATCCCGCACACCGTGGTGATCGCGCCAAGCTGCGCCGATGAAGCCGAGTCGCTCATGTACCAGGCGATCAAGCGCTTCGCCGCTGATCGCAGCACGGGGCACGACGGCGAGAGCTACATCTTCTTCGTCGGGCGCGAGAACTACCCGGTGACCTGGGTCGAGGGCGCCACCTATCCGTGGGGCAAAGCGCAGGTGCTTGCCCAGGGGTCGGACGTCGTGCTGATCGGGTGCGGTGTACTGGTCAACAAGGCGATTGAGGCGGGGAAGCGCCTTGCCGAGCGCGGCGTACAGGCGACGGTCATCAACAACCCCTTCATCAATCGCGTCGATCTCGACACGATTGGGGCCGCCGTGAACGCCGCCTCGGGCCGCGTCGTCACGATTGAGGACCACCAGGCCGTGGGCGGCATGGGCGCTCAGGTGTCACATGCCCTGTCCTCGGTCGGTATTCCCCATCGCATGACGTCGCTCGGCATTCACGGCGAGTTCGGCCAATCGGCATACCTCGCCGAGGAGCTGTACGAAAAGCACGGTCTCACGGCGCCGAACATGGTCGAGGCCGCGCTGGCGCTCGTCGGGAAGTAGCGATGCATGCCCTGGACCTGAAGGTCCAGGGCTCCACGGACCTGAAGGCCCGATCGCCGTTGACCCTTCGCCATCCACGGCGTTAAGGTTGACCCTTCTCCCAGCCGAGGTTCCCATGCGCATCAGCCGAAGGTCTGTGCTCCTTGCGGTGGTCGTCATGATCACCGTTGCGTCCGTTGTCACCATTCGCGCGGCGTTCACGCCACAGGCCCGGCAGGGGGGAGCGCCCGGCGTCGCCATCGACGCGAACGATATCGGAGGCGTCGTGTCGGGTGCCCAGGGCCCGGAAGCCGGCGTCTGGGTCATCGCCGAGACCGCGGACCTGCCTACGAAGTTTGTGAAGATCGTCGTCACCGACGCGCGTGGACAGTACGTACTGCCGGATCTCCCGGCGGCGAAATATGACGTGTGGGTTCGCGGGTACGGCCTGGTCGATTCTCCGAAGACGCAGGGACAGCCCGGCGCGGCGTTGAACCTCAAGGCCGTTCCCGCGCCAAATCCGCGCGCGGCAGCGGCGATCTATCCAGCCGGCTACTGGTTCTCGCTGATGCACGTGCCCGAGGCCAAGGAGTTCCCGGGCACGGGTCCGGCTGGCAACGGCATCAACCCGACGCTCAAGACGCAGGACGAGTTCGTCCGCACCCTCAAGAACGGCACGTGTCTCGCGTGTCATGCGCTGGGCACCAAGGGCACGCGTGAGCTGCCACCGGGGCTCGGGGCCTTCCCGACGTCAGCCGCGGCGTGGGAACGCCGCCTCCAGTCGGGACAAGCCAGTATCAACATGGTGCCGGCCCTGGCGTCGCTCGGGCGCGAGCGCGCGCTGGCCATGTTCGCTGACTGGACCGATCGCATCGCCGCCGGCGAAGTCCCGCCGCAGCCGCCGCGGCCGCAGGGTCTCGAGCGCAACGTCGTGATCACGATGTGGGACTGGGCGGATCCGAAGGTGTACCTGCACGATCAGGTGTCGACCGATCGCCGCAACCCGCGCGTGAACGCCAACGGGCTGATCTACGGCGCGCTCGAACTCAGCGCCGACTATCTGCCTGTGCTGGATCCAGTCAAGAACACCGTGAGCCGCGTGCCGCTCACGGTTCGCGATCCCGCCACGCCGGTGGCGCAGGGCCCGACGATGATTCAGCCGTCGCCGTACTGGGGTAATGAGGCGATCTGGTCCAGCAAGAACAACGTGCACAATCCGATGTTCGATGAGCAGGGGCGCGTGTGGATGACGTCCGTGGTGCGTCCTTCGGACAACCCCGCGTTCTGCAAGGCCGGCTCGGATCTCGTCTCGGCGAAGCTGTATCCGCTGAACAACTCGGGGCGTCAGTTGGCCATGTACGACCCGAAAACCAAAGCGCTCAGCCACATCAGCACCTGTTTCAGCACGCACCATCTGATGTTCGGCATGGACCCCAACAACACCCTGTGGACCAGTGGCGGTGGTCAGGTCGTCGGGTGGTTGAACACGAAGATGTGGGAAGCCACCCACGATGAGGCCAAGTCGCAAGGCTGGACGGCGCTCATCATGGACACGAATGGCAACGGCAAGCGTGACGCCTACGTCGAGCCCAACGCGGCTGTCGATCCCACGAAGGACAAGCGGTTCGGCGGCGCGTTCTACGCGGTCGCACCGGCCGTGGACGGATCGGTGTGGGGATCGGTTCTTGGTTTCCCCGGCGCTATCGTCCGGCTCGTGCCCGGCGCGAATCCGCCAGAGACCACGCTCGCGGAGGTGTACGAGCCGCCCTTCGACGACCCGGCGACCAGAGATCGCGGATTCTCTCCGCGGGGAATGGACATCGATCGCAACGGCGTCGTGTGGGCTGCCATGGCCAGCGGCCAGATGGCGAGCTTCGATCGCCGCAAGTGCAAGGGTGCGCTGAGCGGTCCGAAGGCGACCGGGCAGCAGTGCCGCGAAGGGTGGACGTTCTACTCCGAGCCGCTGCCCCAGTTGAAAGGCATCGACGGCCCCGGCAGCGCCGAAGGGAGCTACTACACCTGGGTCGACCAGTTCGACACGCTGGGATTGGGGCCAAACACGCCCATCAATACCGGCAACGAGTCGGAAGCCCTACTGGCCCTGAAAGACGGCAAGTGGGTGGTGATGCGCGTGCCCTACCCGAACGGGTTCTACACGAAGTGGATGGATGGCCGCATCGACGACCCCGCGGCTGGCTGGAAGGGCCGCGGCCTCTACGCCACGGTCAGCACACGCGCGCCGTTCCACATGGAAACGGGCAAGGGCACGACGAGCAAGGTGCTGCACGTCCAGCTGCGGCCGGACCCGCTGGCGAAGTAGCGCTATCTCGTCCCGTACCGCTTCGCGGCTTCGGCGCGGGCTCTCGCAGCCACCTCTTCGCGGTCGCGTGGCGGAGCCTGCGTGACGAGCGCATCCACGAGCGTTCGCGCCACCTGCGCGACCTCGTCAACCGCCCGATCGAACGCGGCGGCGTTTGCCTGCGACGGCTTCGTGAAGCCGCTGACCTTGCGAACGAACTGCAGCGCCGCCGCCCGCACCTCGTCGTCGGTGGCCGGCGGCTCGAAGTTGAAGAGCGTCTTGATGTTTCGGCACACGCAGCGCCTCCCGTCCTAGAAGGCTGGCGGCTTGGGCAGGAACCGCCGCAGCCGCACGCGCATCGCGCGGTACTGCGGCAGCAGGAAGCCCCGCGCATGCCGTCCCAGCCGGTACTGAATCGATAAATCGGCTCGCCGCAGGAGGCGCGCCACCTCGGTTGAGAGCTTGCCCCCGTGCGACGTGGAGAGCTGCTGTTCGATGTGCGAGACGCGCGCTTGCAGCAGGGCGGTGCGCGACTCGGTGAACGGCGAGCCCGGAACGGCGTCACTGGCAAGCTGATGCTCGAGGTCCGAGACGCGCAGCTCCAGATTGCCGACCATGTCTGTTTCCAGCCAGTCGATGGTGCCACTCAGGCGCCGGAAGTCGTCTGGGTTGGGTGCCAGGAACTCGAGCCGACGGACGCAGGCGAGCAGCGTCTTCGCCAGGTCGACTTTGCGTATGTCGTCAACGTCCGCGTACCACTCGGCCACCTTGCCGCGGGTCCGCTCCACGTCGAACAGCACGGCGTAGACGGCTTCAAGGAGCCGCGATCGGCGAGGCTGGCTGAAGGGCGGCGTGAGTTCGTCGCTGCCCGCAGCCTGTCCGGCGGCGATCTCACCGAGTGTGTCCGCCAGCGAGCGCAAGAACGCATGCGTGTGGCTGTCCAATGCCCGTAGCCGCGACTCGAGGTCGGGCCGCCCGAGTAACGCATCGACGGCGTCCGTCCAGTCTGCCACCCACTTCACCTGGAGTTGGTCGTCGATCTGCGGGTGCTTGCGGTAGAACACGACGGCCATCCGACCGGCGCCGTATTCCCGCCGCGAGAAGCTTTCGAGGTCCATCCAGTGCTCGTGGTGGGCGAGCGCATCCGCGGCGTAGACGATGCGGAGTCCGCGGGGTTCGAGCCGCAGCGCGAACTCGGAGTCCTCGAAGGCCGCTGCCGTGAAGTCCGGGTCGAATGTCACTCCATCGGCCGCGGCATCCAGCAGGAACTTCCGTTGCAGTGAGATGTTGCTCGTGTAGAACAGGCGAAAATCGAGTGATGGCAAATCCGGAATGAACGCGTACGCGAACTGCAACGTCGACGGTCCGCACACGTAGTCCATCACGGCCGACCGCCGCATCCCGGGCGGCCAGTCGATGTGGCCGAGGATGGCCGTGCCCGCATCGCTTCGCGTGGCGTGCGCCTCGAGGTGCGCCTCGAGCAGCCGGGGATGCGCGAGAATGTCGTCCCCGATGAAGAGCACCAGCCCGCCGGTCGCGTGGCGCAGGCCCTCGTTGCGCGCACTGCCGGGCCCTGCGTTGGCGCGTCGCACGTACTTCACGTGAAAGGGCATCGCGAGGCCAGCCACGACCGTGGGCGTGTCGTCCGTCGAGCCGTCATCGACGACGATGACCTCGAATTCCTGCGGCAGCACGGTCTGTTGTTCGAGGGCCCGCAGACACTTCACGAGCATCTGACTGCGATTGAACGTCGGCACGAGCACGCTGACTCGGCATCCCATCCAATAGGGCGACCGCTCCGTGGGCTCCCGCGGCGAGACCAGTGTCGCCGGCGCCGCGTCAGTGACTGCTGAGCGTTCGTGGACGAACTCGAGTAGGCCGCGGGCGGCCACGTCCCAGGTGAATCGATCGGTGACGTCTGCGCGGGCCCTGCTGCCGATCCGTCGCGCCTCGTCCGGTAACGCCACGACGCGACGCATGGCCGCTCTGAGACTCGAGACGGACGGCTCCGCCCAGACCGGGTCGTTCGTGATGCGCAGGGATCGGGTATCGAGACAGTCGCCCACGGGCACGAGTGAGAAGTCCACGGGGAAGCAGTTGTCGGCCGTGCAGAAGTCCGTCGGCCCGCCGAAGAGTGGCGTGATGACCGGCAGCCCGCAGGCGAGGGCGTCGAGAATCTTCATGCCGTAGCCTTCGCCGCGATGCGCCGAGATGAAGCCGTCGCACGATTTGTACAGCTCGATCAGTTTCTCCTTGCTCGTGAACGCCGTGACGTACTCGATGGCTGCGTCCCCCGCGTGTTCGCGGAACAGATCGCGCAAGGTCGTGTCGCCGGAGCTGGTTCCATAGTCCTTCACCACGAGTGTCACGTCGTCGTGCTTTGAGAACGCGGACCAGTACGCGTCGAGCAGGAGCCTGGTGCCGTAGCGCTCGAGATCGTGCGAGTTCGTAACCGTCAGGAGGCGAGCGCCAGATCCCCACCTTTTGGGCGCTCCAACCTCCGCAATTTCCGGCGAATACCCCGGCCGGAACACGGTGCAATCGTCCGGGGGGACACCAAGCTGCGCGAGCACGTCACGGTTGAAGTTACTGAGCGGGAGCTTGAGATAGCGATTCTGCTTCACGCTCTGGAGCCAGTAGTCCCAGGGCTGTTTGTGGGGCCGCGCGAACAGGTAGTTGATGACGAAGAGTTCGAGATTGAGCCGCCCGTTCAGATCGAGCCCGAGGTGCTGCGGCCAGTAGTGCGACCAGCGGAGCTGTACGCCGCCGATCGGCGTAGAAGGCCGCATCAAACGCGCCAGCGTGCGCCGACGGTCCGCCCCGACCGATGTCGCGATTGCACCCTGGCGCACGGCGACATCAGCGCCCTGGCGATCCAACGCGTGCACGAGCTCGGTGATGACCCAGCTCAGTGCGCTGCCAGCGGACAGATCGTCGGCGAAATAGATCAGGTTGGGATTGGCTGGAATCAGGCGTGGCCGGGCCGCCGGCTGGCGTTCGAGGTCGGACCGGTCCATCCGGTGATATTCGTGCTCGTCCGAGCGCAGCGTCCGCCACTTCGACGCCAGCCGTGTGGCATTCTGGTCGTCGTCCGCCGTCCTGGTTTCCGTGATCTGCCCGTAGTGATAGATGGCGCCGGTGGTGCAGCAGACCACGGACCGTCCCCGCTGGCGTACGGTCAGGCACAGGTCGATGTCCTCGTAGCCATTGCGATAGGCCTCGTCGAAACCTCCGACGGCTTCGAAGAGGTCGCGTGCGATGAGGAGACACGAGCCCGTCACCGCCTGATACTCGCGTTGTTTGTTGACGTACGGCAGCGACCCGTCGCTGTGCGGGTAGATGTGTTGGGGGCGCCCCTCGGCGGTGATGATGATGCCCGCGTGATGAATCTGATTCGTGTAAGGGAACAGCTGCTTGATGCCGACCACGCCGACCTTCGGATCGGCGTCGGCCACGCTCACCATGGCGTGAAGCCACCCCCCCCTGACCAGGGTGTCGTTGTTCAGGAAGAGCAGGTACTTCGCGCGTGAGCGCTTCGCCCCGATGTTGTTGGCGCGTGAGAACCCTTGATTGACGTCGTTCCTGACGTAGGTCAGCGGAAACGCCAACGCCGGCGGCTCCTCGAAAAACGCCTGCGTGCCGTCGGTCGACGCGTTGTCCACGACGACGACGTCGACCGAAGGGTTTTCCGCCGCATGCCGGTCGAGCCGGTCCAGGCACTGGCGCGTGAACGCGATCTTGTTGAAAACGGGGATGACGATCGAGACGGTAGGCTCTGAGGTCATCGACGCGCGCGTTCCGTCCTTCATGGCGTGCCACTGCGTGACGACAGGACCGTCCACGAACGAGTGTACCTCCGTGCGACGAACGCGATCAATTTCCGCGCGCGATCAAGCCCTGGCGCCCACTGTACGGGCCTCGTCAGGCACGATAGACTGGCAGCGCCTGCAATACCGCGATGTCGACTGAACGGACTCTCCTGATCCTTGGCATGCACCGGAGTGGCACGTCCGCGTGCACCCGCCTGCTGAACCTGTGCGGCGCGCACCTGGCCGGCGACCTGCTGCCAGCCAACGCCGCGAACGTCACGGGCTATTGGGAGCCGTCGGCGATCGTCGCGCTGCACGATGCGCTTCTGGCGGAAGCGGGCAGCGCGTGGGACGATCCCACCGAGTTTCCGGCCGCGTGGATGGCATCACGCGAGGGGCAGGGTTACGTCGATCGTCTCGTCGAACTGCTGCGTCGTGAAGAAGGTGGCGCCACGCTCACGGTGGTGAAGGACCCGCGCGCGTGCCGGCTCGTACCGCTCTGGCGGCAAGCCCTGGCCTCTGTGCATCGCGAGCCCGCCATGCTGCTCGTGGTGCGCCATCCTCTGGAGGTTGCGGCATCGCTCGAGCGTCGGGACGCAATGCCCGCATCTCAAGCCCTATTGCTGTGGCTCGAGCACGTGCTAGCCGCCGAGGAGTCGACTCGCGGCGATCGCCGCCTTATCGTCACCTACGATCAGATTCTGACCGATTGGCAGGCCGTGGTGGCCCGGGTGGAAGACGCCTTGGCCATTGCCCTGCCGAATCGGGGACCCGGGGTCGACGCGGAGATCGCCGCCTTCCTCGATCCGGCACTGCGACACGAGTCCGCCACGAGCGCTTCACTCGACGAGCGGCCGGACGTCTCCGAGTGGGTGCGGCGCGTCTACCGGTGGCACGAGCGCGCCAGCCGGGATCCGGAGTCGGTATCCGTCGCCGAGCTGGACGCTGTCCGGCGGGAGCTTCGTCACGCCGCTGTGACGTATGCGCCCCTCGTGCGTTGGTACCGGCACGAACGCGCTCAACAGGCGGCGGCGCGCGCCGCGGCGCAGCAGCAACTCGATCTCCGGGAGGCACATGAGGCCGCATGGCAGGAACAGCTCGGGGCGTGGCGTATCCGCGAACGGCAGTTGACCGACGACCTGAAGGCGATGACGGACAGCCGCGATGAGCAGCAGCATGCGGCCGCCGCGCTGCAGGAGCAGGTCGACACGATGGAGGCCAGCGCGTTCTGGAAACTCAGGAACCTGATATCAAGGAAGTAGGGAGCCCGCGCGCCACTTCGCGTGTAGGATTGGAGAGCCTTCCCGGCCCTGTCGAATGGATGCCTGACACCGCCGTCAACGTCAACAGCGAGGTCTACTACGCGGGCAAGTACTGGAATGACCTGCCGCAGGTCCTCGCGTACATGTCCGAGAACTTCACGGGCGATCCCGCCAAATGGTGGGTGGACGATTTTCGTGACCGATACGCCTCGTCGCCGTTCAGCCGCGCGCTCTTCCTGAACTGCGGCAACGGCTGGGTTGAGCGGGAGTTCGTCGACAAGGGCATCGTGTCCCAGGCGGTGGCCTTCGACTACTCGATCGATCTGCTCCGCTTGGCCCAGCGTGACAGAGGCACCCGGCCCATTGCGTATTTTCAGGCCGACGTCAATCGAGTGGAGTTCCCCCCGGATCAGTTCGATCTGGTGGTCAACGTGGCGGCATTGCACCACGTCCAGTACATCCACCGTCTCTCGCGGGTCTTGTGCTCGGCTCTCCGGGCCGACGGACTCATTGTCAACTTCGATTATGTCGGACCCAGACGCAATCAGTATCCGCTGCGTCAGTGGCTCCACATCCAGCGCGTCAACCGCCGCCTCCCGGTGCACATCCGCAAGACGCCGCTCGTCCGGCCGCATCTGCCGACGATGCTGTACACCGATCCGACCGAAGCCATCCACTCGGATCTGATCTTCGACGCGCTGGCGCGCTTCTTCGACGTGTTCGAGCGGCACGATACGGGCGGCGGCGTGGCGTACGAGCTCCTCACGCACAACACCAAGATTTGGTCCCTCAACCCCGGCGACCTCGCTCCCCACGTCCAGTTGGTGCTGGCCGAGGACAAGCGGCTGTCGCACCGGGGCGCGGTGCCGACGCTGTTCTCGTATTTCATCGCCCGTCCGCGAAAGAGCGCGCTTTCCGACGCCGGCTTGATCGCCAGGACGACCGAAAGCGAAGCCCGACGCGAGGCGTGGGCCAGAGACCACGGCGGGACGTACTCCTATCTCGAGTTCGGCTTGGCGAAAGCCTTGCCGTGGATCGGACGACAAGTCCGGAGGCTGAAGCTGAGACGACTGCTTCGGGGCCGTCCCTGATGTCGCATGTCGCTCCCCGCGTCCGCGTCGTCGTCCTGAACTTCGACGGCGGCCAACTGACGCTGGACTGCCTCGATTCGCTGCTCGCAACCGACTATCCGAAAGACCGCCTCGAGATCGTCCTCGTGGACAACGGATCGATCGACGACGTGGTGGAACGGGTCGCGCGCGACTACCTCTCCGTGCGCGTGCTCGAGCCGCTGGCCAATCTGGGCTTTGCAGGCGGCTGTAACCTCGGTATCACGGCGGACGGCCCGTACGACTACGTCGCGCTGATCAACAACGATGCGACGGTCACACCCGGCTGGCTGAGCCCGCTCGTCGAGACGCTCGAAGCGCGTCCGGAAATCGCCGCGGTCTCGCCGAAGCTGCTCTTTGCCGATCGGTACGCGGGCGTCGATCTGATCGTGCCCGATGCCGGCGCGATTGGCGCCCTCGATACGCGCGTGCTCGGTATGCGGCTGAGTGGCGTGCGTGTCGACGGGTTGCGACGGGACGGGGATGTGATTCTTGCTGAGGGGTTCCACGGCCACGAGCCGGCCGATACGGGCCGTGGCGAGGAAATGGCCAGCTGGAGTGGGAAGCACGGGACGATTCGCGTGCGCATCAGGGACAAGACACCGGCGGTCGTGTCGGTGCGCCTCTCCCGTAACGACCCGCGGGTCGTCGTGTGCCGATCGGGAGGCGCCGAGCAGCGCCTGGAGGTTGGACCGCGCCCGCAGTGGGTGGACGTGCCCGTCGACGACGAGTTCGACGTGATTAACAACGCGGGGTCAAACCTCTACCCGCATGCCTTCGGCGGAGATCGCGGGTTCCTCGAGCGCGACCGCGGACAGTTCGATACCGTGACGGAGACCTTCGGATGGTGCGGCGGCGCGGTGCTGCTGCGGCGATCGTATCTCGACACGGTCGGGACCTTCGACGAGCGCCTGTTTCTGTACTACGAGGACTTCGATCTCTCCTGGCGCGGGCGGCTGCGCGGCATGCGCTATCTCTATCAGCCGGCGTCCGTGGTCCGGCATCGGCACGCGGCCACCTCGGGCGAGTGGTCCCCCGTGTTTCGCTTTCACACCGAGCGCAATCGTGTGCTGGTCGCGGTCAAGAATGCACCAGCCAACGTGGCGGCCCGCGCCGTCGCCGGCGAGACGAGACGCCTGCAGCGCGCGGTGATGGATCACATGGTCCGGCGGTTGGCGCGGTTGCGCTTTCCGCGTTACGACGAGCCGCAGTTGCGCTGGAAGGTGTGGACCAGTCTGATGTTCCACCTCCCGCATGCTCTGGCTCATCGTTGGAGAGAGCCAATCTCGGTGCCCCGTGAGTCGATCCGGCAGTGGGAGTCGGCCAAGTGAAACGGCTGCGGATCGGCATCTACGATCACCACTGGCTCACATTCGGTGGTGGCGAGCAGGTGGACGGCAGCCTGGCTGAAGTGCTCTCCGCGACGCACGATGTCACGCTTCTCGGCCCCCGACCTGTTCCGCCAGGCCAGATGCGTGACCGACTGGGGCCCGACATTTCGGCCTGTGGTTTCGAGGCCGTCCACACGACCGAGGCAGCGTCGGACATCAGCCGGCGCTTCGATCTCTTCATCAATGGCGCATTTCTCAGCCGGGCCCGCAACCGCGCCGGGGTGGGGTGGTACTACGTCATGTTTCCCGGTGCGCCACGTTCGCGTCTGGACCGCCGCCGTCACGCGCTGGCGCGCGTCGCCACACGCGTACTCGGACCGGTTTCCGGGACGCCGAGTCGGCTGAACACCCTCCGGGCGCTGGCGGCCGTCCACCGTGATGACACGGATTTCGTCGACACGTACCAGCGCTTTCTCTCGGATTCGCACTACACCGCGCACTGGGTGCGCGAATTGTGGCGCGTCCCGTCGGATGTCCTGTATCCGCCCGTGCGTCCCGTCGTGGCGCCCGCGGGAAAGACGCGGAGCATCGTCTCGATCGGACGATTTTTCGATCCGACTCACGGGCACTGCAAGAAGCAGCGTGAAATGGTCGATGCGTTCGTGGCGCTGCAGCGCAATGGCCGGTTGGTTGACTGGGAACTGGTGCTCATCGGCGGGTGCGACGCCCGCAACCGCGAGTACCTGCTGGATCTCAAGCGCCGCAGCCGTGGATGTCCCGTGCGTTTCGCGGTGAATGCTCCAGGCGAAGCGCTGACGACGGCGTTGGCCGGGGCGTCGCTCTACTGGCACGCTGGTGGGTACGGCGAGGACCCCCTTCGTCACCCCGAGCGTTTCGAGCATTTCGGCATTGCGGTGGTGGAAGCGCTGGCGGCGGGTGCCGTGCCGCTGGTGTTTGGCGCCGCGGGACCGGCCGAGATCGTCCGGGACGGCGTCGACGGCTGCCACTGGCACTCGATCGACCGCTTGCAGGAGCTGACGATCGATCTGGCGACGAACCCACTGCGGCGCGAGCAACTCGCGTCGGCAGCTGTCGTCCGCGCCAGAGACTTTTCGTTTGACGTCTTTGCCGCGAATGTCCGCGGACTGATCGCGGCCGATTTCGGGGACTGAGCCCGTCGCCCGATCTAGCTCCCTGGCAGCTTGCGGTGCTCGGTCAACCCGGCGACTTCTTCCGCGGGCACGGCCAGGACGTCGAAGAACGCGCCGCCCGCCTCGAGGCTTGGCAGCCGCGCAATCGTGAACGCATCGTGCGTGGAGTTCCGATCGCCGATGTTCCGATACAGCACATATCGCCGCTCGGCAAAGAAGCGATCGAGGTCGGCGACGGCGACACCCTGACGTGCAAGCTGCTGCGCGGCCACCTCGCAGTAGATGAGGGGCCGTGACGCGGCGATCGTGGCGTGCGCGGATCGCAACGCGCTCGGCTCCATACCCTCCACATCGACCTTCACGAGCCGAACGCGCCTCTGGCCCAGCGTCGCGGAGGCAATCTCGTCGACGGTCTGCGCCGTCCGCGCCGCTGTGGCGGAGACGTCGGGCACGAAGTGCCACGCGCCGGTGTTCGTGATCTCTTCCACGGCGCGCAGGGGCACCGTCGGCTCGCCGGCGATTGCGCGCACGATAACGACCTCGTCGCCGACAGCGTTGGCCGCCACGTTCTCGTAGAGCAACTCGAGGTTCAGGTCGTCGGGCTCGATGGCGATGACCAGGCCGCTTGGTCCTACACGCCGCGCGATGGGCACCGCGAAACTGCCGATGTGGGCGCCGACGTCGAGGACCGCGTCTCCCGGACGCAGAAACGACAGCAGCATGGCAAGCTCGTTCCGCGTGTGAGCGCCGAAGGCGTCGAACTGCGCTGAGATCAGGTCGCCTTCGAGGGACATCATGCGTCCGTGGGGCGTGTCGCGGGCGCGTGCGCCGCGGAGTCGCGCCGCGATCGAGTCCTGCGCAGACGCGGCCTTCACATCGACGGTGACGACGGTGGCATCCCGATAACCCCCGATAAGTTCGAGATGCCCGGTCCCCGCCAGCCGACCCAGGGTCGTCGTCAACGGCTCGTGAAAGAACGTCATCTCCGAGGTGTGCCACGGCGGTTGGTTGTAGCCGGACACGATCACCTTGCGTGTCGCGAGTCGCACCAGCTGCGACGCGAGACTGCGGTAGGCCGCGAGCGTTCGCTGGTGAATGAGCACATCGAAGCAGACGACGACATCGTGCGGACCGACGGGCAGGTCCCTGAGGTCGCCGGAATGAAACAGCCAGTCCGGCCGTTTCGCCCGCGCGGTCGCGATCGCTTCGTGACTGACGTCGACCCCCGTGTAGCGGCCGACCGACAGGCCCCGGGACACCTCGAGATCGCCGCACCCGACGTCGAGCAGGGCGTCCGAGGGCGCGACGTGACGCGCGAGCAGCGAGCGTTTGTCGTCAAGGGCCGCGCCCCGCGAGCCCAGACCCGACCCCAGATCGGGCGAATGGTGATAGCGGAAGTCCCAAAACGACCCGTTGTCGAAGGTGTCACGACGGCGACGGCGGATGACCTCATGGACGCGGGCGATGGCCAGGTCGACAGCCGGGAGCGAGACGGGCAGTAGAAAGCCGGACGCATCGACGCGCTGGTGGTAGTGCAGGATCCGCGGTGTGACATTGGGCAACTCGGCCGCGGCCACGTGCGTGGGGTAGTTGTCGGCGATCGTGAGCAGTTCAACGGGCAGTGCCAGCTCGGTGGCCGCCAGCCCGAATGCCACTTGATCGATGTGCACGCGGACGGATCCCTGCAGCAGATCCGGTCTATTGATCAGCCACCGTGCCCAGCGCGGCCAGGCGTTTCGCAGTCCACTGATGGCGGACGGTGAGAGCAGGTAGAGGCCGCCATTGCAGTTCATGGCCGGTGTTGGGTCGCCGCCGAGTGTCGTCCGGGTCAGCGGCGGCGGCGTCGGAAAACCGGCTGCGGCGAGGATGAGCATCCACGTGTCGAGCGGCGGGTTCGCGCGGTCCACCGCCTTCGCTTTCGCGCCCACCGTCGCCAGAATGTCGTCGATCGGCGCCACGAACGCCAGGTCCGTGTCGCACAGGATCAACGGCGCGGCGGCGGTGAGGTCCGCGTCTTCGAGTTGGCGCAACTTATTGCAGTGCGGATGCCCGACATCGAAGGGCTCGCAGTCGACGGTACGGACCCCGAGCGCGTCGAGCTGGCGGCGCACGGATCGGTCGCTGCCCCGCAGTGCGTGGACGATGATGCGGCCCGGATCGACGTCGGCCAGATCGGTCAGCGTCCAGACGAGGGTCAGTGTCTGTTGCGCGAAGATCGGCGCGTCCGCCATCACGCAGGAATAGAGCGGGGAAGAGGCCGTGACGTTCGCCATCACGTTCGTTCGGCCTGATCGCGCAGGGTCAGGGGAGACACGGCGTATAGTGGCGGTGTCGCACGGTGCACGTCGGCAACAATACCAAATGTGTTCGTCCAGACCGTCGTGGACGACCAACGCGACCACCAGGACAACGCCCACGGAGCACGGATGCCCCCGGACATCGCCATCGCCGTCGAGCACTTGAGCAAGTTCTACCAGATGTACGATCGGCCGCAGGACCGGCTGAAACAGGCCATCATCCCGCGGTTTCAGCGGCTGCTGGGACGCCCGCCGACACAGTATGCGCGAGAGTTCTGGGCGCTGCGCGACGTGACGTTCCAGGTCGCGCGCGGGGAGTCGCTCGGCATCATCGGGCGCAACGGCAGCGGAAAATCCACGCTGCTCCAGATGCTGTGTGGCACGCTCACGCCCGCGGGCGGTACCGTGCAGGTCGACGGCCGCATCGCGGCCCTGCTCGAACTCGGATCTGGCTTCAACCCGGAATTCACGGGTCGCGAGAACGTGTACCTGAATGGGTCCGTCCTCGGCCTGAGTCGCGAGGCGATCGACGAGAAATACGATGCGATCACGCGCTTCGCCGACATCGGGGAGTTCATCAACCAGCCGGTCAAAACCTACTCGAGCGGCATGGTCGTTCGTCTCGCGTTTGCCGTGTCGGTGTCGGTCGATCCGGACGTGCTGGTCGTCGACGAGGCCCTGGCGGTGGGTGACATGGCGTTCCAGCAGCAGTGTCTGCAGCGATTGAAGGACCTGCGCGAGGCGGGCACCACGATCGTGCTCGTGACGCACGACATCATGCTCACGCGGAATTACTGCAATCGCGTTGTTTATCTGGATCACGGCATTGTCAAGGCCATCGGTGACGCCGAGACGGTGGGTGAGATGTACATCAAGGACACGATGACCGCGCCGGCGATGGCCGCGCCCGTCATGATGAAGACGAGCGAGGAGGGGCAGGGACTTCGATTCGGCACGGCGAACGGCGCCATCACGAGCAGTCGGCTGACCGGATCGCGGGGATCGGGCGCGATCGTGCAGCGCGGCGAAACGCTGACGGTGCATCTCGAGGGAACGATTGCCGACAGTGTCAACAATCCGGAATTCGTGGTGCAGTTACGCGATGGCCGTGGGTACGTGATCTACGGCACCCCCACCGAGCCGTCGGACGTGAGGGTGGAAGCCGCCGCGTCAGGTTCCCGCGTGTCCGCATCGGTCGAAATCGTGGCGAATCTGGGGCCAGGCGATTACTCGTTCAGTCTTGGTCTGGTGGACCGCCACGGGCATAGCGTGGCCACCGTGCTGGACAAGATCGTGGCGGCCCTCGTGTTCTCCGTGGCCCTCGATCCCCGGGCAACCTTTCACGGCCCAGTCGATCTTCAGGGACGGTGGCAGCGGAGCTGAGTGGCGGAGCTGTGAGTCCATGCAGCCCCGAACCTGGGGATTCGGGGTTTGCCCTGGACCTTGAAGGTCCAGGGATCCATGGGACGGCTATCTGCCCGTCGCTGGTGGCGCGTTGCCTGCACCGCGGCCAGCGCCGGCGCCGCGTCCGGACTGCGGGGGATTGGCCACTCGCAGGGCGACCTCGCGGGCCGCGCGCGTCTCGACGCCACTCTTCTGCAGGAACCCGAGATCCCGCATCCAGTCGATGAGACGGTACTGCCAGGTGCCGAAAGGTGTCCCGTTGCGATCAGTGAGGCCGCCAGTCATGTTCGTACCGTCCGGCAGTGGATCTCCCGGATGCCGGCCGTTGGCGTAAATGTGCATCTCGAGATTGGGGATGCGTGCCTTCAGGAACGCGGCAAAGTACGCATCGGCCCACGCGGCGTGCACGGCGTCTCCGGTGCCGGCGCAGACGATGAAGGTCGGCGGCGCGTCAGCGGGAATGGGCGTGTTCGGATCCCGCGTGAAGGGCGTGGGACCAGGATAGACCAGGCCCACGAAGTCCGGGCGTGCGCTGATGTTCGCGAACGGGTCGGTGGCCTCGCCGTGTGCGCGGCCGAACTCCTCGTAGGACAGCGCCGCGGGCGCCGCGAGTTCCGCTCCGGCCGAGAAACCCATGATGCCGATCTTGTGCGGATCGACCTTCCACTCCGCGGCGCGCGCGCGCACCATGCGAATCGCCTGCTGCGCGTCGTAGACCTCGTCGGTCTGCGGATTGTAGCCGTCACGACGGAGCCGGTTACGAAGGATGACGGTGTTGATGCCGTAGTTGAAGAAGAACGGTACGAAATCGGAACCCTCTGATCCGACATTCAGCGTGTTGTGCCCGCCCCCGGCGGCGACGATCACGACCGCCCCCGTGTTCAGGCTTGCCGGCACGCCGTGAAACTCAATCGATGGATTGTGGATGCCGACGATGCTGGCGATGCGTCCTGGCGCGCCGCCGGTCATGCTGTACACCTCAGGCTCGCTGAGCTTGTCCTTCTTGAGGAGCGGTGAATCCGGCGGAAAGAGCGTGACGACGATGCCGCCCTGGAGGATGGCCTGCGGTTGATAGGGACCCGCGCCCGCCGTACCCGGCGCGGGCACGCGTTGCGGTGGTGGCGCCGAAGGCAGCGGCGACGTCGGCGCGGTTTGTCCTGCCGCGCCAAGGACGGCCACGCCGACCAGCACGGCGACGCTCATGAGGGCGATGCGAGTCCGTGTCATCACGCGCGCAGCTTTCTCCAATTCGCCAGACACTTCTGAGCCATGGCGAACTGGCCGTCCGGCCCGGCGATTTCCTGTTCGATCAGGTAGTACTGGACGCCGCCCGTGGCTTCGGCGGCGTCGATGACGGCTTTCCACGGCACGTCACCCTCGCCGAAGGCGACCGCGTAGCCGCGCCCCTCGCCCGCGCCCCAGTCCTTGCAATGCAGGCTTCTGATGCGGCCGGGATTGGCCTTGATCCATGCCACGGGATCCTGGCCGGCCTCGAGACAAGTCCCGACGTCGAACTGCAGCACGAAGTCCTTCGGCGTGTTCGCCGCGAGGACGTCCATCGGCCGTTGTCCAATGGCGCCGCCCCATTCGGTCTGGTGATTGTGGAAGCCGGCCGCCATCCCGAGTGGCCGCAACGTCTCCATCGCGCCCGTCATTTGCTCGCCGAGCGCCTTCCAGCTGTCGAGGCCCGTCATCCGCGGTGAACTGGCGAGCACGATTGTCTTGCTGCCGATCGTCTGATTGAGCTCGATGGCCTTCTTGAGACCGTCAGGTGTAAACGCCGCGGGACTGTTGTGCGTGGACAGGCACTTGACACCCAGGTCGTCGAGCAGTTTGCGGACGTCCTTGGCGGCGGCCGGTGTCCAGTCGAAGTAGGGCGAGTAGAACTCGACCACGTCGTAGCCCATCCTGGCCACGGCGGTGACCGTGCCGGGCAAGTCCTTCATGAGTTCCGTGCGGACCGAGTACAGCTCGAGGCCGACGGGCTTGGCCCCTGACTGCGCCCTGAGGGCCCTGGCCGCGAGTGGCAGGGCGCCTGCCACGGCCAGGAACTCCCGTCGAGAAACGCCAGCGTGTGTCTGCATAGTGGCCAAAAGATAGCACGAACGTCGCGGACGCGACACCTGAACCTATCTGACAGGCCGGACGTGAATCGCCCGCGCCTTGTCAGTAGTACTGCTTGTACATCCCGCGCCTGAACAGGAAGCCGCCGAGCGGGCCCAGCCACCTGAGCACGTAGTACATGTGGCCCAGGTCGATCATCTCGATCAGGTTGCCATCGAAGTCCTTGACGAAGAAGAACGAGTGTCCGCGCGGTGAACGCTCGGGGGAACTGAGGCACTCGACTCCCTTCGCTTTCAGATAGGCGTGCCACCGATCGATCCCGCGTACGTTGAAGGAGATGTGGGTCAGGCCGATGCGGTTCCACGGGACGGCCACCGGAGACGTCTGCGGCTGGAACTCGAAGATCTCCAAGGTGGCGCCGCCGGGGACGCGGATCCAGCCAATCTTGCAACTGGGCGCGTCGCCCTCGACGCCGAAGAACGTGCGGACCCGGTCGGATGGCGTGTCCGCGACGCCGACGAGCGGACACCCGAACACCTCCCAGTAGAACTGCACTGCCCGCTTGAAGTCCGACACCGTGATGCCGGTGTGGCTGAACGATTGCGCCTTCATGCCGTTATCCCTTCAAATCCGTGTCGAGCAGATGGTCGGCCACGCGCAGGGCCTGTGCCGCAATCGTCAACGCGGGGTTCACCGCCGCCGAGGACGGGAAGAACGATCCGTCGACGACGAACACGTTCTCGACATCGTGCGTCCGGCAGAACGGGTCGAGCACCGACGCCCGGGGGTCGGTGCCGAAACACATCGTCCCGCACTGATGCGTCGTGTTGCGCGCCTTGTGCGAGTGCGTCATCACCTTCCAGAATCCCAGCCGTTTCAGGATGCGCGTCGTCTCCGCGACGAGCCGATTGTGGGCCGTCACGTTGTTCGGACGGTATGCGAGCCGAATCCGTCCGTCCGGTTCGATCGTCACCCGATTCTCCGGGTGCGGCAGGTCTTCGGACATGGCCAGCCAGTCCACGCCGCGCGCGACCCACGCGTTGTAGGCCCAGAGCGGAATCCAGGGCACGACGATCTGCGCCATCACGCCGTGCGTTCGCCCCTGAGACTGAATCTGGCCGAGCGGATACGGGGTGTTGGGCCCATGCAAGTAGAAGTCGTTGATGGCCACCGTCTTCTGGAATACCGCGTGGTTGCGCCGAAAGGGATGAAACCCCTGCATCATCGTGGCGAGGTGCGCCATATATCGGCGGCCGACCAGATCCGACGAGTTGGCCAGGCCGTGGCGGTGCCGATCGTTGGCGGACCGGAGAAACAGGGCGGCCGAATTCACGGCGCCGCAGGCCACGACGACAACGGTGGCGGAGAGGCGGAAACGCTCGCCGTTGCGCGTGACCTCCACGAACTCCACGCGTGAGCCCGACGAATTGGTGACGAGGCGATCGGCGTGCGCGCCGGTCCACAGCTCGACCGACGACTGGACCGCCGGCAGGACGCAGCAGACCTCGGCGTCGCTCTTGGCGTGGATGCGGCAGGGAAACGAGTTGCACGTGTTGCAGAGAATGCACCCGCCCGGTTCGCCCGGTCGACGAAGTCCGAGCGGCAACGGAGACGGATGCAGTCCCTGGCTCTTCAGGCGCTCGACGATCTCGGCAATCTCCGGTGCATGCGGGATGGCGGGATACGGAAACGGGCCCCGTGGCGGCTCGGTGGGGTCGGGGCCGACCTCGCCGTGCACTTCGTACAGCTGCTCGGCGCGATCGTAGTACGGCGCGAGCGTCTCGTAGTCGATCGGCCAGGCCGGAGAGACGCCGTCCACATGGTGGAGCAGGCCGAAGTCCTCGCGCCGGAGTCGGTAGAGCACGCTGCCCCAGAACTTGGTGTTGCCGCCGACGTTGTAGTGCGTGTAGGGCCGGAAGGGCGTGCCGGTTTCATCCAGCCACTCTTCCGTCGTCCGGTATTTCAGGCGTTTCCAGACCGCCTCCGGGCTCCAGTTGTCGGCTTCCTGCGGCACGTGCCCGCCGCGTTCGAGCAGCAGGACGCGTGCGGACGTGCCTGCCAGCGCGCGCGCCATGGTGCCGCCGCCGGCACCGCTGCCGATGATGATGACGTCGTAGTGCGCGTGTGACATGCGGGACTAGCCGAGCGTCGAATACACCTGATCCATCAGGCGCTGATCGTCCAGCGCGCGTTCGAGGCTCATCTCTGGTGTCCGGCCCCGATGGATCGCCTGGGCGAAATCACGATACATCGCCCGGTACCCGCGGATGTCGCGCAACCCCGGCACGGTGATGCGCGGTAGGCCGCGCCCCCGAACCAGCACCATGGACCCGTTCGATTCGAACGTGATCACGCCGCGCCGGCCCATCAGTTTCGACACGCGCAGTCCCTTGAACAGCGACGGGATTTCCCGTGAGTAGTAGAGCGTACCCACGGCGCCGTTGTCGTAGTGGAACGCGGCGAGCATGCTCTTCGCGCGGCGATCCGGACCGGTCGCCGCTGGCGTCGGCCGAAAGCCCCGGATGGAGCTGATGCGCGGACCCAAGCTCGACGCGAGGTGCAGCCAGTGAATGCCCTCCTCGAAAAAGGCGTCCCCGCCGGCCATCGATTCGTCGTTACGCCAGTCGTTCGCGGCTTTGAGCCGATAGGCCACCGTCACGAAATCCGCAAAGACCAGCTCGCCGATTGTCTCCTCCGCCAGCAGCTGCCGCAGGCGGACGGCGAGGGGCTTGTAGTGATCGTTCTCACCGACGAGTACCACGCGGCCCGCGCGATCCCGGGCCGCAATCGCCCGCAGGTAGTCGTCCGTGGTCGTGAACGCCGGCTTCTCAACCAGCACGTGTTTGCCGGCCTCGAGCGCTTGGCAGGTCAGATCGAAGTGAAACCGCGGCGGTACCGCCACCACCACCGCGTCCACGGCGGCGTCATCGAGTGCCGCGCGATAGCCGTTGTACGCGGCCACGCCGCCGAACCGATCGCAGAACGCTTGCGCCCTGCCGGCATCACGGCTGGCGTAGGCGCGGCTGAAATCCTGAGAGAGTGCGGCCTTCAAATGGCGGCTGTGCACCCGGGTAATGAAACCGCACCCGAGGAATGCCACACGTAGCGGACGGGACACTGTGCCATCATACCCGGCGGACCGAAGGAGCAACGGTGAATGGCGTGGTTCAAGGGCAAGGATGAGCGCGTCACGCGGGATGGCATCACGCTGGGCGCGAAGGGTTTTCAGGTCGATCGAGAGTGGCCGGCCGACGAGTTCCGGCAATGGCAGGCGCAGGTCGAAACGCGCCGGGGGTACGGCTACTATCAGAACATCGCCGTCACCGATCGATCGGGACAGACGGTGACCACGTCCGGCACGAACCTCACAAGCGGGGTCATGCCGTTGCTCGAGCGTGTGGGGTTTCCGAAGAGGCTGGACGGCAAGTCCGTGCTCGACATCGGCTGCAACGCCGGCTTCTACTCGTTGTCATCGTGGACCCGGGGGGCGAATCGCGTCCTGGGGCTGGACCAGCAGCCGCACTACATCGAACAAGCGCTTCTCATGCGCGACCTGCTGGGGCTCACGTCCGCCGCGGTCGAGTTCCGCGTGGCGGACGGACACGATCTTTCCCCGGATTCAGAACACTTTGACTTCGTCATCAACACGGGTGTGGTCTACCACCTCCAGAACCCGATGGACTTCCTCAGCAAGGTCTACGGCATCACGAACGAGACGATGTTCCTCGAGTCCGAGATGCTGATCGATCCCGCGTACAGCGAGTACGCCTGGTTCATCGAACGCGAGTACGGCGGCGACATCTCGAACTGGTGGATCTATGGCCCGCTTTGCCTGGAACGCATGGCCCGCGCCGCGGGATTCCGCGACGTGACCTTCGCGGGCTTCATCTGGAAACCGAGCCCCGGCACCACCGTGCCCGAAGGCATGTTGCGCCAGGGCCGTGGCGTGCTGATCTGCCGGAAGTAACCGCCTACTGCGGGCGGTGAAACAGGCCCACGTACACGGCCTTCCCGAGGACGTGTCCCTGAATGGCTTTCAGCACCGCCGTGCGCGTCTCGAACGGATCACCCCCCGCCGCGACGTCGACCTTCGTGTCGAGCGCATAGATCTCGAAGGTGTAGTGATGCAGCGGGCCCGCCGCAGCCGCGCCGGGACCGCGGTAGCTTGGCCCGCTGGCGCTGACCTGGCGACTCCCATCCGGACGCTCGGCGCCGGCGGCGACACCCTCCGGCATACCCGTTGCGGTTGCCGGCATATTCCACACCAGCCAGTGCAGCTGATCGTCAGTGGTCTTGTTCCGCGCCACGTCGGGATCATGCATGTGCAGCAGCAGCGAAACCGTGCCCGGCGGCACGTTGGTCCAGCTCAACGCCGGCGATACCTGCTCGCCAGCCTGCGTGTAGCGCAGGGGAATCGGCGTTCCGTCGGCGAACGCTGTCGACGTCAGTCGCATCGGGGGCGCGGCCGGGGGCGCCTGCGCTGCCGCAGGTGCCGGTGATTGAGCGGCCAGGTGTCCAGTGAAGGCGAGCGTGATTGGGACGATCCAGAGCATCCGGCTGACACGGTTCATGGGCGACTCCACGCCGATTCTACCGTCTCCGCTGGTAAGATGCGGCCGTTCTCGCTTCTCAAAAAGGCCGCGACGATCGTCTCCGCCCTGCCCGTTGGAGGCCCGTGACATGCGTGTGCTGTTCCTGACGTTGATGTTCTCCGCCGTCATCCTGCCACGGCAGGCCGGCCCCACCAGTCTCACGTTCGCGGGGACGAGAGGGCCGGGCGCGGGTAAACACATTGTGCTGCTCTCCGGCGACGAGGAGTACCGGAGCGAGGAATCGATGCCGATGCTGGCCAGGTTGCTGAGCGAGCGGCACGGCTTCACCACCACGGTGCTCTTCCCGCTCGACGCTGACGGCACGATCAATCCGAACAACGGGGCGTCGCTGTCGGATCCCGCGGCGCTGGATCGCGCCGATCTCATCGTGATGGCGTTGCGGTTCCGGCACTGGTCGGATGACACGATGGCGCGATTCGAGCGCAAGGTGATGGCGGGGACACCGATTGTCGCGATCCGCACGAGCACCCACGCGTTCAACGGGTTCCCGGCCGCCAGCCCGTGGGCCCGCTGGAACTACAACAACAACGGCGGATTCGGCCGGGAGGTCCTTGGCGAGACCTGGGTCAATCACTGGGGACGTCACAAGATCGAAGCCACCCGCGGCGCCATCGAGCCGTCCGCGCGCGCCCATCCGGTGCTGCGAGGCATCTCGACGATATTCGGCGACACGGATGTGTACGAAGCGTACCCCGCGGCCGATGCGCAAATCCTGGTGCGGGGGCTCGTGCTGCAGACGCTGGCCCCTGACGCGCCCTTGGCGTCGTATCAGAAGGCGCGTGCCTCGGATAAGCAGATGCAGGACATCAACACACCGCCGATGCCGATCGTCTGGACGCGGCTGCATCGCAACGCCAACGGTCGCGTCAACCGGACGCTCACGTCGACGATCGGATCCGCCACCGATTTCGCTGACGAGGGGGTACGTCGGCTGATCGTCAACGGGGTGTTCTGGGGGCTGGGACTGGATGTGCCCGCGAAGGCTGACGTCCGGATCGTCGACCCGTACTCACCGTCGTCGTATGGTTTCGACGCATTCAGAAAGGGTCTGCGTCCCGCTGACGTCGGACTGGGACGCGCCGCGGTCGGCGCGCCATCAGCGCGATGATCCCTCTCCCCGAGCCGTGAGAAGATCGTGAGATGCCTGTGTCTGCACCGGCCACGCCCCTGGTGGTCCGCGGTCTGAAGAAACGCTACAAGGATGTTGTCGCGGTGGACGGCCTGGACTTCGACGTCCGTCCCGGCGAGTGTTTTGGCCTCCTCGGGCCCAATGGCGCCGGCAAGACGACGACGATCGAGATCTGTGAGGGGCTGACGGCGCCCGATGAGGGCGTGGTCGAGGTGCTGGGCCTGCGGTGGGAATCCGATGCCGCGGCCATCCGCGAGCGCCTCGGCATTCAGCTCCAGGACACACAGTTGTCGGACAAGATCACCGTGCTCGAAACGGTGCAGCTGTTCCGCAGTTTCTTCCGTGAGGGCACGACGCCCGCGGAGGTCATCGGCCTCGTGCAGCTGGAGGACAAGCAGCACGCGCGCGTCGGTGCGTTGTCCGGCGGGCAGAAGCAGCGCTTGGCCCTCGCCTGCGCGCTCATCGGCAACCCCGACCTGCTGTTCCTCGACGAGCCGACGACGGGGCTCGACCCGCAGGCGCGGCGCCAGGTGTGGGATCTCGTCGAGGCGTTCAAACGCCGCGGGCGAACGATTGTGCTGACCACGCACTATATGGACGAGGCGGAGCGGCTCTGTGAGCGTGTCGCGATCGTCGATCATGGAAAGGTGATCGCGCGCGGGACGCCACGCGAACTGGTCGCGTCGATTGGCGTGGAGCACGTGCTCGAGTTCGCGGCGGGTCCGAACGTCGACCTCGCGGCCATTGGACGTCTGGCGGGCGTGCAGGACGTGCGCGCGTCAGACACTCTCGTCGCGCTGCAGGTCACCGCGTTGCACCAGGCGGTTCCGGCGTTGCTCGAGGAACTCGAGCGCCAGCGTGCGCCGTTGACTGAACTGCGGACGCATTCGGCCACGCTGGAAGATGTGTTCGTGACGCTGACGGGAAGGCACCTGCGCGATGCCTAGGTTTGTGTGGCGCCCCAGGGCGCTCGTCCAACTGACCCTCCTTCGATTCCGCGAGTTCGTCCGTGAACCGGAAGCGCTGTTCTGGGGGGTCGTCTTTCCGATCCTGCTCTCGGCGGGCCTCGGCGTGGCGTTCCGCAATCAGCCCGCGGAGACCGTGCGCGTGGCCGGCGTGTCGCCGGCCGTGGTCTCGGCGCTGCGTCAGGATCCGCTCCTGATTGTCGAGGACGTGGGCGCCGACCGCGCCCGCGAGCTGCTGCGGGCCGGCAAGGTGGCGCTGGTCGCGGAGCCCGGTGGGGACCGCAATGTCGTCTACCTGTTCGACGACACGAACCCGGAAGCCCGAACGGCGCGGATGCTGGCCGACCGCGCGCTGCAGCGGGCCGGCGGTCGCGTCGATCCCGTTGCGACGAGCGACACGCTGACGCGGGATGTCGGCGCGCGGTACATCGACTTTCTCGTGCCCGGCCTCGTTGGCATGGGCATCATGGGCAATTCGATCTGGGGACTGGGTTTCGCGATCGTCGACGCGCGGCGGCGCAAGTTGATGAAGCGCATCGTCGCGACGCCCATGCCGCGGCATCACTATCTGTTGTCTTTTCTGCTCTGGCGCGTGCTCTTGCTCGGCTTCGAAGTGGCCATCCCGGTCGCTTTCGGCGTGCTCGTGTTTGGTGTGCCCCTACGCGGGTCGCTGCTGCAGCTCGCGATGCTCTGCCTGCTCGGATCCTTTTCCTTCAGCGCGCTCGGCCTGTTGATCGCGTCTCGCGCAAAGACCATCGAGGCCGTGTCCGGCATCATGAACCTCGTCATGGTGCCGATGTGGATTCTCTCCGGCGTCTTCTTCTCGTCGCAACGGTTTCCCGACGCCGTCCAGCCCGTGATTCGTGCCCTGCCTTTGACGGCATTGATCGACGCGCTGCGCGCCAACATGCTGCAGGGCGCGGGGATCGGGCAATTGCTGCCGCAGGTCGCGGCCATGGGCGTGTGCTTGGTGGTTGGTTTTTCGCTGGCGCTGTGGCTGTTTCGCTGGCGGTGAAGCCGACTGCGTCTGAGGATCTGCGATGAAGCCTGAAGACTGGCGGCCATTCCCACTTGAAGTGTCCAAGCCATAATGTCTGGCATGCGCATGTGGGTGGCGGTGGTCACAATGGGTCTGGCGATCTGGAGTGGCCGTGGTGTGCGCGCGGATGGCAGCACGCTGATTGGATGGGCGACGATGCCCGTCGACACGTTTGCGGACGGGCCGACGTCTGGGCACTTTGCGCGGAGCCAGTTCGGTCACACGCTGCCGATTGAAAATCGGCAGGTCGTCCAGGGATTTTCCGGCGTGATCACCGGACCCGCGGCCGGTACCTACTACGTCACGATGGACAACGGGTTCGGCGGGAAGGCCAACTCCGCGGACTCGTTGCTTCGGGTCTTCGCCGTTCGTCCCGACTTCCGTACGAAGTCCGGCGGCGCCGCCACGGTGTCGGCCGTGGATTTCCGCCGCGGCACCCCGCTCCCGTCGTTTACGCCCGACAGCTACATCACGCTTCGCGATCCCGACCGCAGGCTCGGATTTCCACTTGTTGCCGATGCGGAGTTCTATCCGGGCACCCCGGGCAACATTCCCGTCGCGCCGGAGATTCGGCGGGACCGCCTCCTCACCGGCGCCGACCTCGATCCCGAGTCGCTGCGAAGAGATCGCGACGGCCATTTCTGGTTTGGTGACGAGTTCGGGCCCTTCTTGGTCGAGACGGATGCGTCGGGCCGTGTCCTGCAGGCCGCGCGTCCGCTGCCGGGCGTGCTCGCGCCCGAAAACCCGTTCCGTGGGACGACGCCGGCGAATCTGGGCGGTTCGCGCGGCTTCGAAGGCCTTGCGATCAATCGTGCGGGTACGACGCTCTTCGGGTTGATTGAGGGAACGGTCACCGGCGATACGGCGCGCACGCTGCGCATCCACGAGTTCGACATTGCGCAGGCGGCGTTCACGGGCGTGTCGTATGGCTACAGCCTGGATCCATTGGGGACCAACATCGGCGACATGACGGCGGTCACCGATCGACAGTTTCTGGTGATCGAACGCAACGACGCCGCCGGTGTGGGCGCCACGCCGGCGCCGTTCAAGAAGATCTTTCTCGTGGACGTGACACAACTGGGCGCGGACCGGATCGCGAAGAAGACCGAGATCGTCGACTTGATGAACGTTGCGGACCCAGACGACCTCAACCGCGACGGCGACACGACCTTCCGCTTTCCGTTCGTCACCATCGAAGACGTACTCGTGGTCGATCGTCAGACGCTCCTCGTCATCAACGACAACAACTATCCTGGCGGCGGGGGGCGCGGCGCGTTTTCCGATCCGACCGAAGTGCTGCTGATTCGCCTGGCCGCACCGCTGCCGAGCCGTCCGTGATCCGCGTCCATCGAACGCTTCGGATCCTCACGCTCCTCGTCCCCCTAACCTGGGCCGGCGCGTGTGCGAGCACTCCCCCTGCGCCGAGAGCGTCGGCGTCACCGCGCGGTGACGAGGCGCGGGTGGCGCAGCGATTCGAGGCCCTGCGCGCGACATCCGCTGAACTACTGGCGCTCGTGCGCCGCATGCCCAAGGGTGGCGACCTACACACGCATCTCAGCGGCGCCATCTATGCGGAGTCCTACATCAATTGGGCGGCCGACGCCGGGCTGTGCGCAACGGCAGAAATGGTTCTGGTTGCCCCGCCCTGCGACGCGCCCGGACGGCGGGCGATGACAACGGCGTTGACCGACCAGGGTTTCTACCAACGGTTGATTGACGCCTGGTCGATGCGGAACTGGGCGTTGTCAGGACAAAGCGGGCACGATCACTTCTTCGACAGCTTCAACAAGTTCGGCGCGGTAACTGGACCGCGACTGGCGGAGATGCTCGCCGAGAACGCGGTCCGTGCGGCCAACGGCCACGTGTCGTACGTCGAGGTGATGCTCAATCCTGACGGTCCGGCGGCTTCGATTGCCGGCGGGCTGGTGCCGTGGACGGGCGATTTCGCGGTAATGCGGTCGGCGCTGGAGGCGCGAATTGATGCCGCGGCCTCATTGGGCGTGCAGCGTCTTCGGGCCGCGGAGCAACGCAAGCGCGAGTTGCTCGGTTGCGGCTCCGCCAATCCCTCTCCCGGCTGCGCGGTCGAGGCGCGCTACGTCTATCAGGTCATCCGGAGCAGTCCACCGTCCGTCGTCTTCGCGCAGATGATGACGGCCTTCGCGCTGATTGATCGCCCGGACTCCGGCGTCGTGGGGCTCAACCTTGTCGCGCCCGAGGACGGCCGCGTGGCGATGGCCGATTTCGGGCTGCACATGCGGATGCTGCAATATCTCCGCGCGCTCCACCCGCGCGCCTCCATCACGCTGCACGCCGGGGAGCTTGCTCCGGGACTTGTTCCGCCGGAAGGGCTGCGGTCCCACATTCGCGACTCGATCCAGGTTGGAGGCGCGACCCGCATCGGTCACGGCGTCGACGTCATGCACGAGGTCGACGCCCACGCCCTGCTGCGTCAGATGGCTCAGCAGCGCATTCTCGTCGAGATCTGCCTGACGAGTAACGACGGCATCCTCGGCATCCGAGGCGTCGATCATCCGCTGAAGGCCTACGTGAACGCCGGCGTCCCCGTCGCGCTCGCCACCGACGATGAAGGTGTGTCGCGCTCGGAGATGTCGCTCGAATACCTGCGTGCGGCGAGCGACCAGGGACTCGGCTACCTCCAGCTCAAGGCGATGGCGCGCAACAGCCTCGAGCACGCATTCCTTCCGGGCGCGAGCGTGTGGTCCGATGCCCGCCAATGGAAGGTCAGCGCCGCCTGTGCCTCCTCGTCGCCGGCGATCACTCCCGCAGCCGCGTGCACGGCGTTCCTGAAGTCGAGCGAGAAGGCACGACTGCAGTGGGCGCTTGAACGCGACTTCGCGGCCTTCGAGCGCGACACGGCGGCCGGGCAATAGGCGCGGTCCGTTGGCCCCCCGAACTATCCGTTGGAACCCCGGGCTCTCCGTTGGAGCCCCGGACCTTCAGGTCCAGGGCTCCACGGAGAATCCGCGGAGGGCGGCTGCGCCGCCTGAAATATGATCGCCTGATGAAGCTTGCTGCCCGCATGTCCCGGCTCGGTACTGAGTCGGCGTTCGAAGTTCTCGCCAAGGCTCGCGCGCTCGAGCGCGACGGGAAGAGCATCATCCATCTCGAGATTGGCGAGCCCGATTTTCCGTCGCCGCCGCACGTGATCGAAGCGGGGAAGCGCGCGCTCGACGACGGGTGGACGAAGTACGGCCCCACGCCGGGATTCCCGGAGTTCCGCGACGCCATCGCCTCCTACGTCTCGCGGACGCGCGGCATTCCGGTGACGGGCGACAACGTGTGCGTGGTTCCCGGCGGCAAGCCGATCATGACCTTGACGATGACGGCGTTGCTCGAGCCTGGCGATGAGGTCATCTATCCCGATCCGGGCTTTCCCATCTACGCATCGCTCATCCGTTTTCTTGGCGCCACGCCCGTGCCGATTCCCCTGGTCGAGGCCCGCGGCTTTTCACTCGATCTCGACGTGCTCCGCTCGAAGCTCTCGGCGAAGACGAAGATGGTCATTCTCAATTCGCCGGCCAACCCCACCGGGGGCGTGATCCCGAAGGACGACATTCACGCGATTGCCGCCATGTTGCGCGATCGCGACCTGATGGTGCTTAGCGACGAGATCTACTCGCGGATCTGGTACGAAGAGGAGCCCGTGTCGATCACGACGTGCGACGGCATGCTGCAGAAGACGATCATTCTCGACGGGTTTTCGAAGACCTACTCGATGACGGGGTGGCGACTCGGCTACGGCGTGATGCCGAAGTGGCTTGCGGATGCCGTGAACCTGCTGACGGTGAACTCGAACTCCTGTACGGCCAGCTTCACCCAGCGCGCCGGCATGGCTGCGCTCGAGGGGCCACAGGACTGCGTCACCGCCATGGTCACCGAGTACCGTCGTCGTCGGGACGTGATGGTGGCTGGCCTGAACGGCATCCCGGGCTTCCGGTGTGCCGTGCCAGGCGGCGCGTTCTACGCGTTTCCCAACATCACCGGCACCGGCATGGCGTCGAAGGCACTCGCCGACATGCTGCTCAACGAGGCGGGCGTCGCCTGTCTGAGCGGCACGGCGTTTGGGGAATACGGCGACGGCTATCTCCGCTTCAGCGCTGCCAATTCGTTGGCGAACATCGAAGAGGCGATCGCGCGGGTCAAGACGGCCGTGGAGGGGCGTGTACCCCGGACCTGAAGGTCCGGGGCCTGACGAAATCCGCGTTTCTCATTTGCCCACCGCCGTCACCAACACGATTAGCGCCTTGTCTCCCTGCAGTCGCGACGTGCCAACGACCACCGTCTCGCCGACGTTCATCTGGAAGGACGTGTCGATAAGGGAGTCCTTGGCCGCAAGGCTCGACGCGGCCTGCTTCGTGGCAAGAAGCTCCGCTTCGAAGTCCGCCAACCGAGTTTCGGATTGGTCGATTCGCTCCCGGAGAAACGTGTCGGTGTCCTGGGGCTTACCGTTCTGCGCGGATGGCATCTTGGCTTTCAGCGCGGCGACCTGACTCCGTAGAGTGTCCACGGCCGCCTGCATGGCTTTCGCCTGCAACTCCAATTCGCCACGCTCGCGACCGCCTGTCGATGGAGCACCAGACTCGTGAACGCGAAACCCGGACACGAAGAGAGGACTGCTGCGAACGATCTGTCTCAACGCCATTTCGACGTCGTAGGTGACCGTCTCCGACCGCCGAAGCTGAGTCTTCATCGCGCCCGTCCCGACTACCCACGCCGTATCGAGCAGCGTGTATCCCTTGTAAGGCAGGAAGTCCTTTAGATCGGCCAGCGCTTTTGCGGCCGCCTGCGGAACGCCGTCCGATGTCTGAGGGCCTTTCATATCCCCCTGCACCAAGGTCAGGCTGAAACCCACGAGCGACGGCTTCTGAACAATTCGGGTGCTGGTGTTGACTTGTGGTGTTGTCGCGGACTGGCCGCAGTCGGCGGCAGTCACCAGGCCGGTGCAGAGCACGCCGGATACCAGCGCCGCCAGGACTCCCCACCGCGTCGCGCCTGTAGTTGGCATCATTGCTGAACTCCCTTGTCGAACGAGTCGTTGAATACCCAGATCACGCGCGTGCCGCCCGGCGTGGCGAACTGCAGTTGTCGGCGGCCGCCGCTGGAATCCGTTCGTGCGACGTCGTCAACGCGCACGGCTGCGGCCGTGATTCCACCGCCGCCTCGCCGGGTCACGCCAATCCCCACGACAACAACCGTCGCAAGCGCCGTGGCGAGCGTCACCGTCCACGTCCAGCTCCGAGGAGACGGCTGCGTCCGCGTCGTTAGAACCTGTCGCCGCATGGCCTCGATGTCCGATCGCGCCAGCGATGGTTCTCGAAGCAGCGGGTCTTCCGTGAGCAGCAGGTTGTTGATCTTCGTCATGACTTCTTCCTTCCCGGATCGATGATGCGGGCGAGATCGCGTCGTCCCTGTGCGAGGTGCCAACGCACCGTGATGGGGGACACCCCCAGGAACTGCGCGATGCGCGGCACGGTGGCGCCTTCGAGCTCATGCAGGATCAGCGCGGCACGACGACGAGGCGGGAGTTGCCGCATGGCGTGCCACACGGTGTCGTGCGCGACGGTCGCCACGTCCGGGCGCGATGGCGGGGCCACCGTGACCTCGTGGAGATGGCGCTGCTCGAGCCGCCGCCGCCCCTTCTGCTTGCGCCACTCGTTCCGCGCCACGTTGACCAGCACGCGCACCAGCCAGGCCTCCTCGGACTCGACGTTCCGCGGGATTCCGCCCGGCCGATTCGCAACGCGCAGGAACGTTTCCTGAACGAGGTCCCGCGCTTCGTCGGTGCTCGCCGAGAGCCGGCGGGCCAGGCGGTAGAGGCGTTGATGGTGCGCATCGAACAACGTCGCCAGCCGCGCTTCATCGGTCTCGTCGCGCCCGATGCCGGCCGCCGTCAATCCAATCGCCTCGCCATCCACAGTGGGTAGAGTATTCGGCAGCCGCAAATGTTGGACGGAAGAGTTCGGGTTTCCTCAATGCCGCCGCCAGGTATTTCGTCCCCCCCGGCGACGATGGCCTCGAAGTAGGCGATACTCTCAGCCCACCGCGGTCCGCCCAGGGCGGCCGAGGTGGGAGCCTCACCGTGCGCTGGTCCATCGCCATCCTCGTCAGCGCCGCCATCGCGATCAGCTACCTCGATCGACAAACGCTCCCGTGGGCCATCGGCGCGATCAATGCCGACATTCCGATCTCCAATCAGCTCAAGGCCGCCCTCGATACCGCGTTCCTGCTCACCTACGGCCTCATGTATCTCGGCGGTGGACGCCTGATCGATCGGCTCGGCACCCGCCGCGGTTTCGCCATCGTCATGCTCTTCTGGTCGCTGGCGTGTGCCAGTCATGGCCTCGCCACCGGCGTCGTGATGCTCGCGATGAGCCGGTTGCTCCTGGGTGTGGGCGAAGGCGGAGGTTTTCCCGCAGCCACGCGTGTGGTGGCCGAATCGTTTCCGGTCACTCAACGGTCCACGGCCATGGGCGTCATCAACGCTGGCACGGCCGTCGGCGCGGTCACGGCACCGCCTCTCATCGCGTTCGTGTTGACGCGCGGACACTGGCTGGATCTGGCCCCGTGGCGATGGGTGTTCTTCCTCACCGGCGCCCTGGGCGTCGTGTGGACCATGTGGTGGTGGATGACGTACGACGTCCGAAGGACGAGCATCGACACCGCGACGACTGACCCTTCGTTCAGCGATCCAGTGGTGCCGATCGCGGCTCTGCTTCGTCGCCGCGAGATCCTCGGCGTCGTCCTGGCCAAGTTCCTCAGCGACGCGGCCTGGTACTTCTATCTATTCTGGTTACCGAAGTTCTTGTTCGACGCGCTGCACTTCGACATCAAGGCCGCGAGTTCGATCGGATGGATTCCGTATGCGGCGTCGGGTGTGGGTTGCCTCGTGGGTGGAGGACTCTCGAGTTGGCTGTTGACGCGAGGGACCTCGGTCGATCGCGCCCGCAAGATCGCGCTGGGCCTGAGTGCGGCCCTGATGCCGTGGGTGATCGCCGTCCCGTTTGTGTCGTCGGTCGCGGGCGTCATCACCATTTTCAGCCTTGCCTTCTTTGGCCAGCAGTCGTGGTCCACGCTCGTGATGATTCTGCCGACCGACCTCGTGCCGCGCCGGATTGTGGGTACGGTCGCGGGCCTCGTCGGTCTCGGCGGCGCGATGGGCGGCGTGGTGCTGGGGCAGATGGCCGGGTGGATGCTGGATCACGGTTTCAGCTACACGCCCGTCCTGATCACCGCTGGATCGCTTCACGTCCTGGCCTTTGTCGTGATTTGCGTCTGTATTCCCCGGCTCCAGCCGCTGACGTTCGATGTTGCCCGCCCGGGCGCACAATAAGCTGGACGATTCAGTGAGGGAGTAACGGATGGCCAGAAAGCGGCGCGGGCCGGTCGGGCGCGCACTCGAGCAGTTCTCGTCGGTCGTCACGCGGTGGGCGGGTAGCAGTTCGGCATTTGGGGTCGCGGTCGGCGTGATTCTCGTCTGGATCGTCACCGGGCCGATCTTCCACTACTCGGACACGTGGCAGCTCGTGATCAACACCGGAACGACCGTCGTGACGTTCCTGATGGTCTTCCTGATCCAGCGCGCGCAGAACAAGGAATCGATGGCCGTGCAGCTGAAGCTGAATGAGTTGATCGCGGCCATGGAAGGCGCCAGCAATCGCCTCATTGACGTCGAGGACCTCAACGAAGATGAGCTCAGGGCATTGCACGTGTTCTACAGCAAGCTTGTGACGATGTCGCGGAAAGATCTCAAACTGACGCAGTCCCACTCCATCGAGGAAGCCCATGAGCGGCACGAGACCAAGTTGCACGACGCGCTGCCCGATCTCAAGAAGCCGCGGCACTAGCATGGAGGCCTGATGTCACCGCTCGCTCGCTTCCGCGCGTGGGCCCTGGCGGTCATCCTTGTGGCGTCGGCCGCCGGCGCGTCGATGGCGGTGCCGGCCCAGCAGCCGCCACCGTCGGCCGAGCCCGCGACCCCACCGCAGGTGTTTCGCGGCGGGGTCGACTTCGTCTACGTGGACGCCTATCCGCGTCGCAACAACCAACTGGTCCAGGGGCTGCAGGCGAAGGACTTCGAGGTGCTCGAGGACGGCAAGCCGCAGGCGATCGAGAGCTTCGAGTTCGTGGCCACGCCCACTGGCGGCGCTGCGGATCGGCAGGACCCGCGCAACGACGCGGAGGCCGAGCGCTGGGTGGCGGATCCCAAGAACCGCGTCTTCATCGTGTACATCGACCTCTACCACATCAGTCGATCGTCGGCGAATCAGTTGCGCGGTCCGATGATGGACTTCCTCGCGCACACCATCGGCCCGTCGGACGTGATTGCCCTCATGACGCCGGAGACACCGGTCAGCACACTCAAGTTTGCGCGCACGCTCAACACGCTCTCGGCGGAACTCGAGCGGTACTGGGCGTGGGGATTGCTGGATGTCCCCGCGGTGCCGCGCACGCCCGCGGAAAACGAGATTGCCGCGTGCGGCGATGCCTTTTCCGGCGTTGACGGGATTCTGCGCCTGCACCGGCAGCTCGCCCTGTTCACCAGCCTCGAGTCGCTCATCACACGTTTGAGCGCCATTCGGGATGAGCGGATCAGCGTGCTGTTCCTGTCCGAGGGCTGGCCGAACACCTCCGGCGGAATACGCATCGGCTCGTTGCGAGGCGGGAACGTCGAGAGCGTCCGCGCAGAGCGGCAGTTCGGTCGGCCGCCGGTCTCCGATGCACGTCCAGCGGTCCGATTGTCCTGCGACCTGATCCGCTTGGAGCTCAACAACGTCGACTACGACCAGCGCTTCAAGCAACTGCTGCGTCGTGCGAACGCCGGCAACGTGACCTTCTACACGATCGACGTGGGCGGCCTCCGCACGTACTCCTCGGATGCCGCGGGCAGCCCCATCCCCGGCCGGCGCAACGTCGACACGCTGCAGGAACTCGCCGAGAACACCGACGGATTCGCGGCGATCAACACCAACGACATGGCGCGCGCGTTCCAGCGCGTGACCGACAGTTTGTCCGGCTACTACCTCCTGGGCTATGCCTCGACGAACTCGAAGCACGACGGCCAGTACCGGAGGATCACCGTCCGTCTGCGCGAACCCGGAGTGCAGGTGACCGCGCGCCGCGGATATCTTGCGGCCACGAATGCTGAGGCCCCGCGCGATCCGCATGCGGTCGTGCCGCCGGCGCCGGTGCCCGCACCTATGGCTGCCGCCGTCGGGCGGCTGGCGCGCCTCGATCGGGACGCGCCAATGTCGGTGTCGGGAGACGCGAGCGGCGCCAGCCTCGAGATCGTCGCCGAACTTTCGCCTCGCGAAGCGTTGAAGTGGAGCGAGGGCCTGGGGCTTCGTGTTGATGTGGTCGACGCCTCCGGAGCGAAGAGTCGCACCGACGCGCGCCTGCCCGCCGGGTCCCGGAGCGTCGTGATCTCAGTGCCGCGCGAAGCGAACTCGCCTGGGCCGTGGCAGGTGTTCGTGGGCGCGTCGGAAACGTCGAGTAACCTGGGCGAGCGCACGGAAATTGAGGCGCCTGGGACGACGCTGCTCCGGCCGGCGCAGTATTTTCGCGGCGGTCCGAATCCGCGGGCGCCGATGCAGCGCGCGGCGGCCATGTTGTTTCAGCGTGGCGAGCGCGCCCACGTCGAGTGGCCGGTCGCAAAGCCGCTTGGCCAGCACGCGGTCCGCATCCTCGACCGGCGCGGACAGCCACTGTCGCTTGGCGCGGCCTTCAGTGACACCATCAGCGCCGACGGCTCGAGACTCATCGCTGACGTGAACCTCGCGGTGATGGCGGAAGGCGATTACATCCTCGAGGCCACGGCGAGTGCCGGTGCGGAGTCCGAGATGGCGCTGCTGGCGTTCCGAGTGACGCGATAGTCCGCGACGTTACCGCGCCCCGTGGTCGTGCTTGAGCTCGCTCGACCACCGTAGCGCTTCTGCATACGCGGCAGGCAAGACGGCGGTATTCAGACTCGCTGCCGTCCCCAGTTCCACGCAACGTTCCCACTCGCCCTGTTCGTAGGCGATGACGCAGTCGAGCGTGCGTCGGGCGATGTTGTCGGCGCCGAGCAGCGCCGCGCGCACGTTGCCGGAGATCGGTGTGGCCTGGAGGACCGCGGGCATCGGCTGTTCCAGGATCGCATCGAGCAGGGAACAGAGGCCGACCATGAAGCCTTCGGCGGGATCGTGATCTTCGCTCGCGCTTGCGGCCAGCAGCTCGCAGCAACGCGCGCGTACGGTGGCCATGGTCAGCAGCTCGGAGTGTGTGTGCCGGCCAAGGCCGGCCAAGGCCCAGAGTGAGGCCCAGCGCCGAATGGTGTCGCGGCCGAGCAGCACCAGCGCCTCGCGAATCGTCTCCACCGTCGTACGGAGGGCGTAGGCGGCGGAGTTGACCGTGCGCAGGATCAGGAAGCAGAGCGCCGCGTCGTGCTTGACGAGGTTCTCGAGCTGATGAATCGTCAGTTCCGGATCGTGCAGCGCGTGCAGCAGCTTGACGCCCGCGAGGTGCTGCTGGGTGATGACCCGGGTGGCTTTCAGAACCGGTTTGCCGAGGAAGAATCCCTGGAACAGGTCGTACCCGACGTCGACGGCGATCTGAAACGTGGAGGCCGTCTCGACATGCTTCGCGACGATGGCCGGTCCGCCCGTGAACTCGCCGGGTGGGAGGGCTACCGGCGTTCGCAGGGCGTCCGGAAAGTTGACCTTGAGGAAGCTGGCGAACGGCACCAGGCCCGCCCGCCGGGGGTTGTCCGTGAAGTCGTCGATGGCCAGCGAGTACCCCGCCTGCCGGAGCTCGCGACACGCCCTGATCACGTCGTCGTCGGCCTCGATCTCGGTCCCGAGTTCGAGCACGACCCGATCCACAGGCAGCACGGCTGGAACGCCTTCGAGCAGTAGCGGTCGACTGATGTTCAGGAAGGCTTTGTGCCCGCCCGTGAGTGTGTCGAAGCCCAGGCTGAACAACGCCTCGATGACGCTCGCGGTGGCGACGTCCGTCGACGCCCCGACCGACGTGGTGGCGCCCGCCGAGTGACGGTACAGCAACTCGTAGCCGCGTATCCTCAGGGACTTGTCGAGAATCGGCTGGCGCGCCACGAAGAGGCCCGGGCCGGCGGTGAAGAGCGAGGAAGGTGCGGGCATGCCAGTCTCTTCGAAAATCGGCACGTGCGGCGGAAGATTGAGCCAGGCCGGACAAATCCGTCGGTCCTGCCCCTCCTGGCGCCCGCGTCCCTGCGCGGTACAATCGACACGTGTTCACCATTCGCGTGAACGGCGACGACATCCCGGTCGCGGACTGGAGCCCCCAGTCGACGCTGCTGGAGTTCCTGCGCGCGCGCGGGCTGACCGGATCGAAAGAAGGATGCGCGGAGGGTGAGTGCGGCGCCTGCGCCGTCGCCATGGTCGTGCGTGATGGGAGTCGCAGCGCGTATCGCGTCGTCAACAGCTGCCTGATGCTGCTGCCCATGGCGGCCGATCGGGAGATCTACACCGTCGAGGGCCTGTCGGCGAACGGTGTCCTCCAGGATGCTCAGATGGCGATGGCTGCGGCCGGTGGATCGCAGTGCGGCTACTGCACGCCGGGTTTCGTGGTGAGTCTGTTCGCGGAGCAGCATCGGGCCGATCGGACCGGGCCGTGCGACACGCACGCGCTCGCCGGCAACCTCTGCCGCTGCACCGGCTACCGGCCCATCCGGGATGCCGCGGCGTCGCTGGGACCCGCTCCCGCCGGACCGTTTCGCGACCGCCTGACTGACCCCGCTGCTCCGTTGTCGTCGATCGCCTGCGCTGGGTACTCGCGACCGGCCTCGGTTGAGGCTGCACTCGACGCATTTAGGAGTCAGCCAGGCAGCGTGGTCGTGGCCGGCGCCACGGACATGGGCGTCGAATGGAATCTGCGAAGGACACGATGGCCCCATCTCGTCGATCTGGACGCGGTCGACGAACTGCATGACAGCGAGGAGACCGCCGAGGCGGTGCGCATCGGCGCTGCGGTCCCCCTCGCCGAGCTGGCCGCGCGCTGGTCGAGCGCGCCAGCAGTCCTCGCGGAGTGGCTGACGCTGTTCGCGTCGCCGCTCATTCGCAATCGCGCGACGCTCGGCGGAAATCTCGGCACGGCGTCGCCCATTGGCGATTCGGCGCCGCTGCTGCTCGTGCTGGATGCCAGCGTCGAATTGGCCGGACCGCGCGGGCGCCGCGTCGTGCCGCTCAACACGTTCTTTGTTGGTTATCGGAAGACGATGCGCCAGCCGGACGAGATCATCGTGTCGGTGCGCATTCCCAGGCCGTATCCGGAGCGCCTGGGGTTCTACAAGATTGCCAAGCGGCGTTTCGACGACATCAGCACGGTAGCGGCCGCGATGGCGATCGACGTCGGTGCTGATGGCCGGGTGTCGCGTGCGCGTTTTGCCTTTGGCGGCGTGGCCGCGACGCCGCTCCTCGCGACTGAGGCCTCGGACGCCGTCGTTGGTCGCCCGTGGAATCCCGACGCGGTGGAGCGGGTGCAGGGCATCCTCGCACCAAGGTTGGCGCCGCTCAGCGATCACCGCGGATCGCAGGACTATCGGCGGGACGTCTCGTGCTCCCTGATCGAGAAGTTCTGGTGGGAGCAACGCGCATGAGCCACGTTGGCCGCCCTGTCCCCCACGAATCGGCTCGCGCCCACGTGACTGGAACGGCGCTCTATACCGAAGACCTGGCACTGCGGTTCCCGGCGCTGCTTCACGCCTGGCCGGTATGCGCCCCCCACGCCCACGCGCGCGTCACGGCAATCGACGCGAGCGCCGCGTTGATGGAAAGCGGCGTGGTCACGGTGCTGACCGAGGCGGATGTGCCCGGTCAGGGCGACACCGGCGCGTCGCGGCACGACGAGCCCGTATGTCCAACCGAGGTGATGTTTCACAGCCAACCCGTCGCGTGGGTCCTTGGGGAGAGCGTCGATGCCGCACGACGCGGGGCTGAACGCGTGAGCGTGTCCTACGAACCGCTCGTGGCCATTCTGACCATTCAAGCGGCGATCGATGCGAACAGTTTCTTGACGGATGAAGGCCGGTTGTCGATGGGCGTGCCGTCCAGGGCGATCGAGGCGAGCGCGATTCGGATCGAGGACGAGCTCGAGATTGGCGGGCAGGAGCATTTCTACCTCGAGACCCAGGCGGCGATCGCGTGGGTCGACGAGACGGGCGGCGTGTCGGTCCAGTCGTCGACGCAGCATCCGGCGGAGACCCAGGAAGTCGTCGCGCGTGTGCTCGGACTCGGACGACATCAGGTGACGGTCGAGTGTCTGCGCATGGGCGGCGCATTCGGCGGCAAGGAGGTGCAGGCGAATCCGTACGCGGCCGTGGCGGCGCTTGGGACCTGGAAGACGCGGCGTCCGGTAAGTGTGCGTCTGACGCGTGCGCTCGACATGGTCCTCACGGGTAAACGTCATCCGTTCCTGGCCCGTTACGTGGCGGGATTCAGCGCCGACGGCCGTATTGAGGGCCTGCAACTCTGGCTCTACTCCGACGGAGGATGGAGCCTCGACCTGTCCGAGCCTGTGCTCTGGCGGTCGATGTTCCACTGCGACAACGCGTACCACGTGCCGAATCTCGAGGTCATCGGCCGCGTGTGCCGCACGCATAAGACCTCGCAGACGGCGTTCCGTGGATTTGGCGGCCCTCAGGGCATGCTCGCGATCGAGGAGATTCTCTCGCGTGTCGCGGCGCGACTGGGAATGCCCGGTGAGGTCATCCGCGAGCGCAACTTCTACCGTGAGGGTGACCGCACGCACTATGGTCAGGCCGTGGACGGCGCGGATCGGCTGGACCGCATCTGGACGGAGCTGAAGGCGACGAGCGACTTCGCGCGCCGGCGCGAGGCGGTGACGCAGTTCAACGCGTCGACGCCGCACCGGAAGCGGGGCTTGGCCATGACGCCCGTGAAGTTCGGCATCTCGTTTACGGCGACCTTCTACAACCAGGCCGGAGCCCTCGTGCTGGTCTATCGCGACGGCAGCGTCCAGGTGAATCATGGCGGCACCGAGATGGGGCAGGGGCTGGGGACGAAGATTCAACAGATCGCGGCCGACGGTCTCGGGGTGACGTTGGAGAGCGTGCGGATGATGCCCACGCGCACCGACAAAGTGCCCAACACGTCCGCGACTGCGGCATCGGCGGGCACTGATCTGAACGGCGCGGCCGTTGCCGACGCCTGCACCCTGATCCGCGAGCGGCTCGTCCCGGTGGCTGCGGGGCTGCTCGAATGCGACTGGACCAGCGTGAGGTTTGCGAACGGGATCGCGCGGGGCGGGGGCCGCACCGCGCCATTCGCGGCGGTGTGCGAGGCCGCCTACATGCAGCGCGTCCCGCTCTTCGCGCAGGGGTACTACCGCACCCCGGACATTCACTTCGATCGCGCCACGGGACGCGGCAAGCCGTTCCACTATTTTGCCTACGGCGCGGCGGTGTCCGAGGTGGAGATCGACACCTTCACCGGCGCGTATCGGTTGCTGCGCACCGACATCCTCCAGGACGTCGGCGATTCTGTGTCGCCCATCGTCGATCGCGGCCAGGTCGAAGGCGGATTCATCCAAGGTGTGGGCTGGCTGACCATCGAGGAACTCGTGTGGGACGAGAAAGGGCGCCTCGCCACGAACGGCGCGTCCACCTACAAGCTCCCGTCCTGGTCCGAAGTCCCCGAGGAGTTCCA
>JBDTNQ010000011.1:0-58691 GCA_039933635.1 Acidobacteriota bacterium | reverse complement strand
CAGGGCGGCCGCAAGCACCCGCACCAGGAGTTCTTCCAGGTCGACACGACCAACATCCTCTTCGTCTGCGGCGGCGCCTTTGTCGGCCTCGACAAGCAGATCGCCCGCCGGCTCGGCAAGAAGACCATGGGCTTCAAGGCGGACACGAAGGCCGTCAAGGAGAACTCGGCCCTCACCGAGCAGGTGGAGCCGGAAGACCTCATCAAGTACGGGCTCATCCCCGAGTTCGTCGGCCGCCTGCCGGTCGTCGGGACGCTGCACGAGCTTGATCGTCCGGCACTCATCCAAATCCTGACGCAGCCGCGCAACGCGATCACGCGGCAGTATCAACGCCTGTTCGAGTACGAGAACGTCAAGCTTCGCTTTACCGACGATGCCCTCGAGGCGATCGCCGAGGCGGCGCTGCGTCGGAAGATCGGCGCCCGCGGCCTGCGCATGATCATCGAGGACATCATGCTCGACCTGATGTACACCCTTCCAGGTCAGAAAAAGATTCGCGAGTGCGTCATCACCCGCGAGGTGGTAGAGTCGAAAGAGAAGCCCATCACGGTGATCGAGAAAGCCGGATGAGCGTCCGATCGGGGCGTCGGGCTATCGGGATACCGGGTCATCCGCGACGGCCCGCCTCACTACGCACTTTCGTGATGCCGATATCGCAGCACCCCTGATATCCATGGACCAATACGAGACACTCCCCGTAGTCCCACTTCGGGACGTCGTCGTCTTCCCGCACATGATGATGCCGTTCGTCATTGGACGGCCGTCGTCGACCCGCGCGCTCGAACACGCGCTCGCAACTGACAAGAAGATCTTCCTGGCGGCGCAGCATGATGCGGCCACCGACGATCCCCAGCCCGCCGACATCTACACGATGGGCTGCGTGGCGAACATCGTCCAGTCCCTGAAGCTGCCGGACGGCAACATCAAGGTCCTGGTCGAGGGTGTGGAACGCGCCCGCGCCGTGGAGTGGAAGGAAGACAAGGGCTTCTACCGGGTGACGGTGAAGATGATCCCGAAGAAGGCCGAGCCCGCGGCGGACGCCGAGGCCGTGATGAGCCGCGTCGTCACGCTGTTCGAGCAGTATGTGAAGCTTTCGAACAACCTGCAGTACGACGCCATGGTTGCCGCCGTGCGCGTGGACGATCCCTCGCGCCTGGCCGACACGATTGCCGCGCACCTGCAGGTGGGGGTGGAGGAGAAGCAGAACCTGCTCGAGATCGTCGCCCCGGTCGAGCGTCTCACGCGCATCATCGCCGTGCTCGAGGGCGAGGTCGACAAGCTTCAGGTGGATCGCCGTATCCAGTCTCGCGTCAAGAAGCAGATGGAGAAGGCGCAGAAAGAGTACTACCTGAACGAGAAGATGAAGGCGATTCAGCGCGAGCTGGGCCGCAAGGATGAGAAGGGCAACGAAGTCGAGGACCTGAAGAAGAAGATCGATCAGGCCCGGATGCCGAAGGACGTGCAGAAGAAGGCCGTCGAAGAGCTGAAGCGGCTCGAGGCGATGCCGCCGATGTCGGCCGAAGCCACCGTGTCGCGGAACTACCTCGACTGGCTGATCGCGGTGCCCTGGCAGAAGAAGACCAAGGAGAGCCGCGACCTCAAGCGCGCCGAGGCGATTCTCAACGAAGACCACTTCGGACTCGACAAGATCAAGGAGCGGATCCTCGAGTTCCTGGCCGTGCGCGCGCTCGTGAAGAAGCCGAAGGCGACGATTCTCACGCTGGCGGGCCCTCCGGGCGTCGGCAAGACGTCGCTCGCCAAGTCCATCGCCCGCGCGATGAACCGCAAGTTCGTGCGGCTCTCGCTCGGCGGCGTGCGCGACGAGGCGGAAATCCGCGGCCATCGCCGCACCTACATCGGCGCCTTCCCCGGCCAGATCATCCAGATGATGAAGAAGGCCGGCACGATGAACCCGGTGTTCCTGCTGGACGAAGTGGACAAGATGTCCATGGACTTCCGCGGCGACCCGTCGGCCGCGCTGCTCGAGGTGCTTGATCCCGAGCAGAACGGCACGTTCCTCGACCACTATCTCGACGTCGAATACGACCTGTCGAACGTCATGTTCGTCTGCACGGCCAACGTGCTCCACACGATTCCGCAGGCGCTCCGGGACCGCATGGAAGTCCTGCAGTTGGCGGGCTACACGGAAATCGAGAAGACGGAGATTGCGCGCAAGTTCCTCTCGCCAAAGGCGATCGAAGGCGTGGGCCTCAGCGACAAGAATCTCCGGTTCACGATCGACGCGTTTTCGACGATCATCCAGCGCTACACGCGCGAAGCCGGCGTCCGGAATCTCGAGCGCGAGATTTCATCGATCTGCCGCAAGGTCGCTCGCAAGGTCGTCGCGCAGGGCATGGACTTCAGTGAGGACGTGAACGCAGCCAAGGTCACCGAGTACCTGGGTGTCCCCCGCTTCCGCCCATCGGTGGCCGAAGAGAAGAACGAGATCGGCATCGCGACCGGGCTGGCGTGGACCGAGGTCGGCGGCGAGATCCTCGTGACGGAAGCCACGTTGATGCCGGGCCGCGGCAAACTCACGCTCACCGGCAAGCTGGGCGACGTGATGCAGGAGTCCGCGCAGGCGGCCATGAGCTGGGTCCGGTCCAAGACCGCGGACCTCGGTATTCCGAACGACTTCAATCGCCGGACGGACGTGCACGTGCACATCCCCGAGGGCGCGATTCCGAAGGACGGCCCGTCGGCGGGCATCACACTGGCGACGGCGATGGTGTCCGCGCTGGCCCGGGTGCCGACGCGCCGCGACATCGCCATGACGGGCGAGATCACACTGCGCGGCAAGGTGCTCCCGATCGGCGGCGTGAAGGAGAAGCTGCTCGCCGCGCATCGGGCTGGCCTGATGAACATCATCCTGCCGAAGGACAACGAGAAGGACCTCGCGGACATCCCGAAGAGCGTCCTTGACCAGATGAACGTCAACCTGGTCGAAGGCATGGACGAGGTGCTGCGGATCGCCCTCGCTGGCCCCCTGCCGATCGCCCCCCCACCGAGTGCCGACGAGGACCTGCCGTCAGACCTCGGGACCCGACACTAGAACCGACATCGAAACCAGGCGTCCGGGACAGGACCAATGAAACCGGGAGTCTTAAGACTCCCGGTTTCGTCTTTTCCGGGATCATTGCAAAATCGGCAACGGACTGAGGGTGATCAGACCGCAGATTCCGCGATCCTCGGACACGCTCGACCACGGCCAATCTTCAACCCGTTCCACCAAACCAGCCCGAACATGGAAGTAGCTCGGTTCCATGAATCGATATCGTCGAGGCATATCGACGCTCTTTCACAGAGCTTGCCAACCAGCGAAACCGGGAGTCTTAAGACTCCCGGTTTCGTCGGCTTTGCCGGATAATGCCCGCAGACTAGGACGCTCATGACATCCACGACGACGTTCGCCGCCACGTTGATTGCCCTCGCCCTGGCCTCTGGCCTCGGCGCTCAGTTCGAGCGTCAGATGGGTGGCCTGGGCCTCGAAGTCTTCGAGGACAAGAACTTCAAGGGACGAAGCGCCACCTTCCTGAATGCGACCCCGGACCTGCGCTTGAGTGGGATGGACGGACGCATTTCAAGCCTGCGCGTCGAGCCCGGCGAAATCTGGGAGGCCTGCACCGAGCCAAACTATCAGGGCCGCTGCCAGGTGTTCTCAGGAACCGAGTCGGATCTGGCCAAGCGCGCCGGGTGGAACGACGCGATTCGGTCCGTGCGCCGGGTTCGCGGGGGCGGAGGCGGTGACGTCGGCCGGGGACGCGGCGGAAACGACACGCGCGGGCTAGAGCTCTTCGCGGGCACGCGATTTTCCGGTCAACGCGTGCTCATCGATCGTCCGGAGTCCAACCTGCGACGCATGAATTTCAACGATCGGGCCTCGAGCCTGCGCGTGCCCCGTGGCGAAGTCTGGGAAATCTGCGTCAACGCGGATTTCGACGATTGCCGCGTCGTCGACTCCGACATTCCCGACCTCTCCGTGATCGGACTCAATCGCGAAATTTCCTCGACCAGAGCGCGTCCTTCCGGCGGAGGCGGCGTCGGCCGCGGCGGCTTCCCGGGGCCGAGTCGCCCGCGCATCGTGCTCTATGATTCGCGGAACTTTCAGGGCCGGACCACGACGATCGACGACGAGACGCCGACCTTGCGGTGGACGAACAACAACACGGCGGGCAGCCTGCGAGTGGTATCCGGACGGTGGGAAATCTGCGATGAGGTGCGGTTCAGCGGACGCTGCGTCACTGTGACGCAGGACGTGCCAGACCTCGCCCGCTTCGGCTGGAACAATAGAATTTCGTCGCTGCGGCCGCGCTGACAGTCCCAGCCAATCGCATGTCGTCACCACCTGCCGGCAGGCCGGACCACACGGCACGAGCGATCAGGAGCCGCGATCATCGCGACCGGCTGCAGCTGGAGTTCGTCAGGACAGCCAGAAAGTACTGGAGCGCGTTCGCCGCCGCTGACACGACCGGACAGAAGCTCACATACGGGCGGATGCTGATCGGCGCCCTCGCGCTCGGACGGGTGCTCGCGCGCCGGACGCCTGGCGAAAACGCCGTCGGCACACTCCTGCCCGCCAGCGTCTGGTCGGCGGTCACGAACATCGCGCTCTACATGGCCGGACGCATGCCGGTGAACCTCAACTTCACCATCGGAGCCGACGCGCTCACCGCGGCGATCGAGCAAGCAGGCATCAAAACCATCCTCACGTCCCGGAAGTTTCTCGAGAAGGCGGGTCTGGAGGAACGACCCGGCATGGTCTTCCTCGAGGAGCTCCGCCTGGAGCTCACCAGTGCCGACAAGGCCGCGGCCATCGTCCTGGCGCGGCTCACACCAATGCCGCTGATCCGCCGCTGGTTCAGCGGGCCGGCCTCAACGACCTCGCCCCTCGCGACGATCATCTTCTCGAGCGGCAGCACCGGCGTGCCCAAAGGGGTCATGCTCACGCACAACAACATCCTGAGCAACGTCGATTCGCTCGCGCAGTTGTTTCACATGGGCCCGTCGGACGTCTTCCTCGGCGTGCTCCCGCTTTTTCATTCATTCGGCTTCACTGGCACGTTCTGGTTCCCTCTGCTCATGGGCGCTGGCGTGGCGTACCACCCAAATCCGATGGATGCCAAAACCGTCGGCGAGCTCGTCGAGACGTACAAGGCGACGATGCTGATCAGCACGCCGACGTTCTGCAATGCGTACCTCCGCCGGTGCACGAAGGAACAGTTCGCCAGCCTGAAGTACGCGATCGTCGGCGCCGAAAAACTACGCCGGCAGGTCGCGGACGAGTTCAGGGAAAAGTACGGCATCGATCTGCTCGAAGGCTATGGCATGACCGAGATGGCGCCGGTCGTGGCCGTGAATCACCCGGACTTCACGGATGAGCGCGGACGACACATCGGCAACAGGCCCGGCTCGGTGGGACATCCCATACCCGGCATCTCGGCGAAGGTCGTCGACCAGGAAACGGGCGAGGATCTCGGCATCGATTGCGCAGGGCTCCTGCTGGTGCAAGGGCCCAGCATGATGGTTGGCTATCTCGACCAGCCCCAGCGCACGGCTGAAGCGATGCGCAACGGATGGTACGCCACCGGTGATATCGCGAGAATCGATGCCGAGGGCTTCATCTTCATCACCGATCGTTTGTCGCGATTCAGCAAGATCGGAGGCGAAATGGTGCCGCACGTTCGCGTCGAGGATGCGATCAACGCCATCCTCGGCGACTCGGTCTCCATCGTCACTGGCGTTCCGGACGCGGCCAAAGGCGAACGGCTCGTGGCGTTCTATGCCCGCCCTGAGATCGCGCCGGAGCAATTGTGGGACGCCCTCTGCGCCTCGGATCTGCCCAGACTCTGGCTGCCGCGCCGCGACAACCTCGTCCCACTCGAGGCCATTCCCACGCTGGGAACGGGCAAGGCCGACCTCCGGCGGATCAAGCAGATGGCGATCGAGCACAGCGGCCCTGAAGTCGCATGAACACCTCACGACGGTCGAATGGATGAGGCCATGATCTCGCTGCTGCTCAGTGTGGGCGTGATCCTACTCTGGCGCCGCACGGTCACTCTTCGGCGCCGGATCGACCGGCTCGAGGCATCGCTCGCGCGCCGCGGTGACGCCCTGGGCGCCGTGGCGACGGCCGCGCCGACTGCCGCACCAACTGTCGCTCCGCCGCCAATACCGCCACCGCCTAGCCTCATCACCGAACCGACGCCCGCCGTCGCAGCCCCCGCAGTCGAATCACCAGCGCCGTCTGCCAGCCCGCCAGCGGTCGGCCGATCTGAGGCGGCACAAGGCTGGGAGGTGGTCGTCGGATCGAGCTGGCTGAACAAGGCTGGCGTCCTGATCTTCGTCACCGGTCTGGCGCTCCTGCTCGGTTACTCGATGGCCCACGTGGGTCCACTTGGACGTGTCGCCATGGGGTTCGGGATCGGGACGACGATGCTCGCGGCCGGCATGGCGATCGAGCGGCGTCTCGCCGATCGCGCGTATGGCCACGGACTCGTGGCCGGAGGCTGGGCGGGCATCTACGTGACGACGTTCGCGATGCGGGCGCTGCCGGCCGCGCGTGTCATCGACAGCGACCTCGTCGCCACGCTGCTGCTGCTGGCCGTTGCGAGCGCCATGGTCTGGCACTCGCTGCGATATCGGTCGCAGATCATCACGTCCCTCGCGTACCTCGCCGCAAGCGTGCCGCTCGGATTGACGCCGCTGTCGACGTTCTCGCTGATCGCGGCCCTTCCCCTGGCCGTGTCTCTGCTCGTCGTCTCGCAGCGCTTCGGCTGGTCTGGCTTGTCGCTGCTGGGCCTGGGCACCACGTACATCCTGTTCGCACTCCGTGCTTCGGGCGTGGCCGCGCTCGATCTCCAGGCGTCGCTCAGATATGTGTTGCTGGGAACTTACTGGCTCACCTTCGAAGTCGCCGACATCATCACGGCGAGGGACCGTCCCGCAGACGGCGGCTCACGCATCACATCGCTGTTCGGCGCGAACGCCATTGGATCGATCGGATGTCTGCTCCTCCTGGAGCCGTTCGACGATCAGCGCCGCGGCCCCCTCGTCGTGGCAGGTGCGGCGCTCTGCTATCTCGCGGCCGCGGTCGTCCGTGCGCGCCTGCGGCGCGCGTCGTCGCAGGCCGATGTGTCGAACCGCCCGTTCGACACGTCGCACGCGGCCCTGGCCCTATCGGCAGCGTTGATGGCGTGGGCAATTGGGCTCCGGTTCGAGGGGCCACGCCTCATGATCGGTCTGCTTCTCGAAACGCAGTTGCTGTTCGTGTCGGCTCTCGCGATCGGTGATCGGCAGATCCGGCGTGTCGGAATGGCCGTCACCTCACTGGTGACGTTCCAGGCCCTGGCGGCTTCGCTCGCCGTTCTCCCTGCGCAGATGGACTGGCCCTGGCCCATGTCCACGTGGACTCCCTGGATCGCTCTCGTCGCCGCGTGCTGGTACGCGAACGACGAGCTGCTCCGGCGCCGCGGCATCGTCGCCGATCTCCCTGAACGCTCGTACACCTGGGTGGCGAGCGTTCTCGTCTGTCTGATCATCACGCGCGATGTGCCGTCCGACTACAGCGGCCTCGTGGCCATGGTCTTCGCGCTCGGCCTGCTGATCGCCGGCACGCGCCCGGCCGCGGCATATCGTTACCAGTCGTACGTCGTGCTGTTCGTCGGCGTTCGCGGTGTCTTTCTCGTCCTCCCGGAGAACCGCTCGTCCTCCACGGAAGCGGCATGGCCCATCCTCCTCGCCGCGGTGACAGTGGCCTACGCGTTCGGGTGGTGGGCCGCTCGGCATCGCTCGGTCATGTCGAACTCAGAACGGCAGCTCGTCGCCATTGAAGCCGGCACCGCAAGCGTGGCGCTTCTCGCAGCGTTCGAATGGCGCGTCGTGCCCCGACCTTCTCTTGGCGGCACATGGGCGATCACGGCGGCATGCCTGGCGACGTTTGGTGAATGGCGGCGGATCGCCGGGGCGCGCTGGCAGGCCTATGCCCTCGCCGCGGCCGCAACGCTACGGGCGCTGTCGGCGATTGCCTGGGACGCTTCGGCGTCGACGGTCTGGGCGGGCGTGGCGATCGGCGCGCTGTTCGCAACGGGCCTGGTCAGCCGCAATGGCGTCCGCCGCGGTCTCGCGTCCGGCGCCACCAGCGCCGCGTTCGATCGCGCCGCTCGAATCACCGTCATCGTCTCGGCGACGCTGCTGTTGACCGTGCTGCTGGCCGATCGGTTGTCGGCAAACTTGATCACGATGTCGTGGGGACTCGAGGGCATCGTCCTCTTAGTCGTGGGATTCCTCATCCGCGAGCGAGTCCTGCGGCTGAGTGGCCTGGCGCTGCTCTTCCTGTGCATCCTGAAGCTGTTCGTCTACGACCTGCGCGAGCTCGAAGCGCTCGGCCGGATCATGTCGTTTGTCGTGCTGGGGCTGGTGCTGCTGGGCGTGTCGTGGACGTACACGAAATACAAGGAGCAGCTTCAGAAACTGCTCTAGCGCCTGCGGCGTCAGGCCTCCTGAGACACGGCCGACAACGCGAAGCACAGCGCCATCGTCGCCATGAAGAACGTCTGCAGGCTGAAGAAGCCTTCAATCGAGAGCGCCAGCAGCATCCCGGTGCCGATGGCGAGCGCGCGGGCCACGCCGCGCAACAGCAGCGGCTGATCCTCGCCATACTTCAGCACGACCAGGCCCACGGCACCCATCGTCGCCACGAGAAGCGAGAGACTCAGGCTGAACCCGTTGAGCACGCCGAGAAACGTGGGCTGATGGAGACCGGGTATCAGGATGACGTAGGTGGCGCGCAGGGTGTTGATGTTGGCGACGGTCTCTGGCGCCAGGGCGTTGAGCCCCGAGATGTGCTCCACGAGGTGCGCGATGGCAGTTGCAAAGGCCACCCAGCAACCGAGTTGAAACAGCCAGACCTGGCGTGGCGGCACGTCAGCGCCCGTTCCGGCCGGCGATCGGCGAACGCGGCAGCGGTTCGTCCCTGATTGCGGCGAGCCAGGCGAACGTCGCCGCCACCGTGGCGGCCTGTTTCACATCATCGGGCTGAATGCGGTCGTAGAGGTCCATGTTCGAGTGGTGCGTGCGTGAATTGTACTCGTAACGCTCCTGCACGAACTGGAACGCGGGCACACCGAGACCACGGAACGAGATGTGGTCAGTCGAGGGCACGACGCGCGGGCTCATGATGTCGACGCCAAGATCCTTGAGCGGCGTGCTCCATGCGTCGAAGATCGGCTTCACGCTCGTGTTGCCCTCCATCCACACACCGCGAATGGGTCCCGTGCCGTTGTCGAGGTTGAAGTAGGCGGCCATCTTCGCCGCCTCCGGAAGCGGCGCATCGAGGGTGCCCAGGTGTGTGCGCGCATAGCTGGCGGACCCCAGGAGTCCGCCCTCTTCGTTGCCCCAGAGACCGATCCGGATTGTTCGCCGCGGGCGACGGCCAATCGTCTTCAGGATCCGCATCGCGTCCATCATGGCCGCCACGCCGGTGGCGTTATCGGTGGCGCCGGTCCCGGCATTCCAGGAATCGAAATGCGCGCCCAGCAGTACGACTTCATCGGCTTTGTCGGTCCCGCGCAACTCGGCCACGATGTTGAAGCCGCGAGGGAGCGCGGGCGTCTCGGCGCTGAACGCCACCTGCACGTTCAGTTCCACCGAAACGGGAATCTGGTGATCGAGCAGCCGCACCATGCGGTTGTAGTGCTCGACCGCCAGGGTCACCTCGGGGATGCCGTCCGCTGGATTTGCAAACGGCGACCCGCCGCGCTCGACGAAGACGGTTCCCCCATCAGGGTGTTGCTGCACCCAGCTCAAATCGCTGCCCGCCGGAAACAGATCGCCGGACGGGCCTCTGTCGAACAGCGCCACCACGCCCTCGGACTTGTAGAACCGCACGACATCGAAGCGCGGTGGCGGGGGCGTCGACGTGCCGCCGCCTCTCCTCGCATCACCAGCGCTCGCGACTCGTGGTGTGGGCGGCGTCAGTGCTTCGCTGCGCCATTTGCCGTCCTGGTCGTTGTAGCGGACGACCATGCCGTCGCCGTACTCGAGCATGCGGACCGCGCGGGCCGGCTGCATGAGGACAATCTTGCCGCGCAGCCGCCCGCGCCACCGGGCGGCATCGGTCGCATTGGTGATGACGGGCCTGACCACTTCCGCGACCACCGTGCCGGCCGTCCCGGGCGTCCAGGCGATCGGCACGCCGATGATCGGCATCACCCTCGGCGTTGTCATCGTCGCGTGAAAATTCCGAAGCGACCAGCCGCGCCCAGCCGAAAAGCGCTCCTTGCGCACGCCCTCGAGGCCCCACTGCTGGAGTCGGCGCACGGTCCAATCCCCGGCTTCTTCAAACTCGGGCGAGCCGTTCAGCCGCGGACCGTAGCGATCCGTCAGCCAGAACGCCGTGTCCATGACCTGCGAGCGGTTGAGTCCCTCATCACGGATCTTCGCCAGCGCGACGAGATCGACAGACTCCGTGACCTGCGGCACGAAGGCCGAGAGTGCAAGGACGGCGAGGCAGGCGAGGAGCACGCGCCGCTTCATGGGAATGGCACGGATGATAGCAGGCCGCGGCCGGCACGGCAGCTTCACGCAGACTCACCAGATCGTTCGGACGACGCGTGATGCGGCGATACGGGCATCCTTTGTGACGAGCGTCGCGGACTGGACGATGGCCGTGGCGGCGATCAGCCGGTCGGCCGGATCGCCGGGAAAGTCAGGACCGAGATCGACGGCTTTTGCCGCGACGGCCGGCGTCAGGGGCAGCAGGTCGATGCCCGGTTCGAGCAGGGCATCCTCCATCCACTTCAGCGTTGGCCGATCGAGTCTGATGCGCTCCTTGGCGACCAGCATGGACACCTCGAGACAGCAGATGGCTGGCACGCCGATGTGTCTTGCGCGATCGAGTTCCTTCCGGGCGGCGCGGCCGAGACTCGCCGGTGCGCTCACCCACCACAGCCAGGCGTGCGTGTCGAGCACGATCACCGATCCGCATCCCACGCGCCGAGAACAGGAGCCAGGATGTCGCCGAGCACCGTGACGCTGCCGGCCAGCGGCGGGGCCGTCTCGATGATCGGCGAGATCTGCGCCACGGGCCGGCCGCGCTTGGTCACGACGTAGACCTCGTGGGCGTCAGCCACGCGATCGAGCACGGCGAGACATTCCGCCTTGAACCGGCCCGCCGCCATCTGGCGGATTGGTTTCTTGACCGACTTGACATTCATGGTCACGAATTTATGACCTTATTCTGAGCATGTCAAGACGAGCGACCCACCGGACCGTACGTCATGAAGATCGAACGGGTCGTGGCATGAAGATCGGCCCGTCGCGCCGCGGAAATTTCGGCGATACGCAGACGGCAAGAGTCCCGCTCACCCGGAACCCAGCACCCAGAACCCTGAACCGACTAAAATTGCTCCCCATGCATTCACGTCCTTTCGGTCGTCTGGGTTGGCCTGTGTCGGAAGTCGGCTACGGTCTCTGGGGTGTTGGAGGATGGACCGGGTCGAATGACGACGAGTCGATCCAGGCCATCGAGCGATCGATCGCGCTGGGGTGCACGTTCTTCGACACGGCGCTGGCGTACGGCGACGGCAAGAGCGAGCAGATCCTCGGCGAGGTGCTCAAACGCCATCACGACACGCCGCTCGTCGTCGCCACCAAGATCCCGCCGAAGAATCGCAAGTGGCCTGCCCTGCCCGACTACAAGCTCGAGGACGTGTTTCCGGCCGACTACGTGCGCGAGGCCACCGAGACCAGCCTGAAGAACCTCGGCGTCGAGCAACTCGATCTGCAGCAGTTCCACGTCTGGACCGACGAGTGGGCCGGTGACGAGCGCTGGCACCGCGCCGTGGATGACCTGAAAAGTCAGCGGCTCATTCGGGGCTTCGGCATCAGCGTCAACCGGTGGGAGCCGACGAACATCCTGAAGGCGCTGCGCACGAACCTCGTGGACAGCGTGCAGGTGGTCTACAACATCTTCGATCAGAACCCCGAAGACGAACTGATCCCGATGTGCCGAGAGCTCGGCATCGCGGTCATCGCGCGTGTCCCGTTCGACGAGGGCAGCCTCACGGGCACCATGACCCGCGACATGACGTGGCCGGCCGGCGACTGGCGGAATCTGTACTTCCCGCCGGACAAGCTCGCCGACATTCTCGACCGTGTCGACGCGCTGAAGCCGGACGTGCCGCCCGGGATGACCATGCCGGAGCTGGCCCTGCGGTTCATCCTGGCGAACCCGGACGTCTGCACGATCATCCCCGGCATGCGGCGTGTGAAGAACGTCGAGGCTAACCTGGGCGTGTCCGATGGGAAGCCGCTCCCCGCGGATCTTTTGGGCCGCCTGCGGAAGCACCGCTGGGTGCGCACCTACTTCGTCCCGTAACTGAATGTCGGCTGGGCGTTTACGCGGCTGCCCTGGACCTGAAGGTCCAGGGCTCCATGAGAGCGAGGGCCCCACCGGAGAGCAGGGTTCGACACCAGGTCTCCGGGGCTCGGCCAAGTATTGGTCTTTGGGTTCGCTGCCGACTTGGCTATAATTACTGTTTGGCCATCTAGCCAAGGAGCTCGCTGTGAAGCCCGGCATTCATCCCAAGTATCAGGTAGTCGAAGCGCGGTGCGCGTGCGGCAACACGTTCAAGACGAAGTCCACCAAGCCGGAACTCCATCTTGAAATCTGCAACATGTGCCACCCGTTCTTCACCGGCCGCCAGAAGCTGATCGACACGGAAGGCCGCGTCGAACGGTTCACCAAGCGGTTCGGCGCCCAGAGCGCGGCCACCCGCAAGGAAGCCGCCAAGACCGAGAAGGCCGCGAAGGCTGCCAAGGCCCCGAAGAAGGGCTCGTCCGCCAGCGCGTAGATCGTCGGGTTGGAGCCCCGGGCCTTCAGGTCCGGGGCCGTCCCCGTTCACGACACCGGAGTTCACACGCTCCGGGTGTCTTATTCCAGAAGCCTTCCGCTCATCTTCCGTTCGAGCCGCTGCAAGCGGCGCGCGCGTGCTGTTTCCTGTCGCCCTGTCGATGAGGCGCCCAGCGCCTCGGCAAACCGCCGTGCGCTGCTGAGATCCTTGGCGCGATGTTCGTGATGGATGGCCAGGGCCTCCACGGCCCGCCGCTCGAGTGAGGTCAGCGTCCGCCTGCCCCTCGGTACCAGATCGACGATCCGCTGCCAGGCGATTGCGGCCTCGCCGTACCTCGACGCACGACGATGGAGAACCGCGAGACGCGCCAGCGCGTGGCGCTTCACCTCCGCGTCACCGGTCGCATCGGCCAGCTCATACGCTTCGATCGCGCGGTCCAGCAACTGAGCGCGTTCGTAGAGACGGCCCAATGCCGCCTGCTCTGCCGGCTCACGGCAGGCGTGCGGACCCTCCTCCGCCAACCACAGCGCGTGCGCCATCACGGCGGCCAGCGACACCAGATCGTGTCGGTTGTGATCGAGCACGCCTTCGACCAGCGAGGGATCGCCGGTGCGGAGAAACTGAAAATACCTCCCCGGAATCTCGAACCCCGGCACATCCCCGCTGCGATGAAACCCCAGCACCCGCCGCTCGAGCGCTCCCAGGCTGCACCCTTCATCGTCGGGCGTCATCATCTCGCGACGGCTCCAGAGCCGGCGCGCGGGCGGCAGCATGTCGAAGTGCGCCAGATCGCCCGTGGGGGCCTCGCGGCGATGAAACGCCCAGCGAGTCTCCATGAACGGCACATCGAATGTGCGGCCGTTGTAGGTGACGAGCATCGATGCCTCGTCGAAGATGCGCCCCAGCGCCTCGAGCATCGGGCGTTCACCGGACGGACCGACGAGAAAAAACTGGCGGACCGTGAAGTCGCCCGACTCTTCGAACCAGCCACAGCCAGCGAGGAACGCCAGCGTGCCTGCGCCGCCGCTGAGTCCTGTCGTCTCGATGTCGAAAAACACCACCCGACGTGACCAGTCCGCGTGCGCGAGGGTGCGCTCGTCGAGCAGGTGCAGCGGCGCCACCCCTCGCGGCGCGCAGGACTCGATGCTGCGCCGGCCGTGGGATCGATCCGCGGGATACCGCCGATCCACGACGATGCACGCGCCGCCCGGATCCAGCGCGACACCCCCAAGTGCAGAAGCCGCTCCTTCAGCTACGCGCTGGGGATCGGGATCGGGAATGTAGGTCAGCTCTCGAGCGGCTGGCGGCGGCTCCGCTGCGCGCTCCCGGCGCACTACCTCTCGCAGGCGAGCGGCCAGATCGCGCATGGCTGGTTAGAGCGGTGGCTCCGGCGCGGCGACGACCAGACGAAGCAGATGGGACGCGACAGCCTTGGCCAGGGGGCCCGTGGCACCTTCTGGTCCCACACACGATGGACATCCCGACTCACACGGGCACTCGTCGATGAGCTCGCGCGTCCGCGCGACGAGCGGCTCGTGCATGCTGAAGAGCGGCTCGCTGAATCCGATGCCGCCGGGGTAGTTGTCGTACAGAAAGATCGTCGGGTCCGCGGCCAGTTCGGGTGGCAGCGTTCCACGGACGGTGCCGCCCATCCGATTCCCACCCTCGACGCTCAAGCCATCGACCGACATCCCGAGATCGTGCGCGTCGCACATCAGCAGGAGGGGCGCGATGTTGCGCATCGCATACGCCAGCCCCATCACGCCGTCGCGCTTGTCGGCGGTGCCGTACGGCAGTTGCGCCATCACGCTCCGCGGAATCGTGAGCCAATAGGACGTCGTGTGCATCTGCTGTTCCGGCAGATCCAGCTCACCCGATCCCACGTTCTCGTTCGTGTAGAACTTGATCTTCTTGAATCCGACGACGCGCGACACGACGTGCACTTCTCCGTGCGCGCGCTCGGCCTCCATGGGCCCCGAGAGCGCCGCGGGCGGTTCGTACGTGCTGAGCTCGCGCGTTGGCGGCGCATCGTCGCGGTCAGCATCGATGCCGGCAGCCAGGGCGGACACGTCCATCCCCGCGGCAGCCACCTCTGCCTCCACAGCCGACGAAGCGAAGGTCTCGAGGATCGTGACCTTCGTGTATGTGATCGCGGTCGTGTAGTAGTCGCACTCCACGGCGCGCACGAACGCCTTGCGTCCGTCGAAGTCGAAGCGATCCACCTGGTACGATTTGCCCTCGACGATGTAGATGGCCTTTTCGTGCACGGTGGATGGCCCACTCGTGAAGTCCGTCTCCCCGATGACGCGCTCGCCCTCGGTGGTGTCCACGACCACGAAGTTGTCCGACGTCACCGATCGGAGGCTCACCGCATCGGCCGGGTAGGAGTCCTGCGTCCACTGCCACTGCCCGTCCACGTGGTGCACGAATCCCTCTTCGCTCAGCACCAGCAGGATTTCCTGCACGTTCAGGGATCCAAACGTCTCGTCGTCGGAGAACGGCAACTCGAACGCGGCGCATTTCACGTGATCGAGCAGGATGTGGAGGTTGTCCGGGTTGACGAGCGCGTGCTCCGGCGAGGCGTCGAAGAAGAAGTCCGGATGGCGCGCCACGAACTGATCGATGGGCGCGCTCGACGTCACGAGCACGGCCGCCGAGCGGCCAGAGCGACGGCCCGCGCGCCCCGCGCGCTGCCAGGTCGCGGCAATCGTGCCCGGATATCCGGCCATGACCGCCACGTCGAGCGCGCCGATGTCGATGCCGAGTTCCAGCGCGTTCGTCGAAACCACGCACCGCACCTCGCCACTCCGAAGCCCGCGCTCGATCTCACGCCGACGCAAGGGCAGGTAGCCGCCCCGATAGCCGCGAATCACATCCGCCGAGCCCGGGGGGCCGGCAAAGGCATCCTTCAAGTACGTGGTCAGGATCTCCGTGGAGAGTCGGCTCTGCGCAAATACGATGAGTTGCAGGCCGCGCTTCAGGAACTCAATCGCCACACGACGCGTTTCGGCCAGATATGACCGCCGGATGCCGAGCTCGCGATTGACGACCGGCGGATTGACGAAGATGAAGTACTTCTCACCGCGCGGCGCGCCGTTGCGATCGACGAGGCTGAAGTCGTCGCCCACCAGGCGCTCGGCCAGTTCCCGCGGATTCGCGATCGTCGCCGACGAGCAGATGAACGTCGGATCCGATCCGTAGTGCCGGCACACGCGCCGCAGGCGCCGCATGATGTTCGCCAGGTGACTGCCGAACACGCCGCGATAGGCGTGCAGCTCATCGATCACGACAAACCGCAGATTCTCGAACAGCTTCGCCCATCGCGGGTGGTGCGGCAGGATGCCCGAGTGCAACATGTCGGGGTTGCTCAGGACGACATGCGCGCGGCCGCGAATCGCCCGGCGGGCGTCCTGCGGCGTGTCGCCATCGTACGTGAACACGCCAATGTCGCCAGCGCCCTCTGCCCCGACCAGCTGGGCCATCTGGTGCAGCTCCGCCAGCTGATCTTGCGCTAGAGCTTTCGTGGGAAACAGGTACAGCGCGCGGGCGGAGGCATCCTCGAGAATGCTGCTCAGCACGGGTGCGTTGTAGCAGAGCGTCTTTCCCGACGCGGTCGGCGTAATGACGACAACGTTACGACCGGCGAGGGCGTGATGGATGGCTTCGGCCTGATGCGTATAGAGCTGGGAGATACCGCGTGCTTCGAGTGCCCGTCGGAGACGAGGGTCCACGGCCTCGGGGAACGGCGCGTAGGCGGCGTCCACAGCCGGCAGGCGGCGCACAGCGGTGACGTGCGCATCCCCGGCCTCGTCCGCCAGCGCGCGCTCGTGTTCGTCGAGCATGCGCGCAAGCGCGGCCTGCAGCGATTGATCTTTGTCGCCGGTGAGCGCGGGTAGTGTCGTCAACGCCCCCGCATCGTACCAGCGGGGTCAGGGGCGATCAAGAGGCGAAGGACTCGGGTAGACCGGGTGTCTTAAGAGACCCGGTCTCCCCGGGCTCCGCGGCTCTCGATTGGAGGTCGCGTCACGAGAAATACTGCCAAATATGCTGGTCCCGCCGTCACAGGCGGGGGTCGCGAGCGGCTGGAGACCGGGTCTCTTAAGGGACCCGGTCTATCGGTCCTATCGGTCCACCAGTTTGCCAGAAATGCTCAACGCCACGATTGCGCCCATGATCAACGTCGCTGATACGGCGAACATGCCCGCCTCGGTGCTGCCGGTCATGTCACGAAGGCCGCCGACGACCGTCGGGCTGATGAAGCCGCCGAGGTTGGCGACGGAGTTGATCGTGGCGATGCCGGCGGCCGCGGCCGTACCGCGCAGGATGGCCGTCGGGAGGCTCCAGAAGAGCGGCGCAGCGGCGAGAATCCCCGCAGCCGCCAGAGTCAGGCATCCGATCGCCAGGACCGTCTGCGTCCCCGCCATGGCGCTCGCAGAGAGCGCAACCGCGCCCAGAATCAGCGCGAACGCCAGGTGCGCACGCCGGGTCCGTCGCCGATCGGCGCTGTGCCCCAGAACGAGCATGCTCACGGCGCCGGCAGCGTACGGCACCGCAGTGAGCATCCCAATCATCAGCACGCCTTTCACGCCGGCGGTCTGGATGAGCACCGGCATCCAGAACGTCAGTCCATACTGCCCGACGGCGCATGAGAAATAGATCAGGCACATCAACCAGATGCGGCTGTCCGAGAGCATCGCGCCAATCGACAGATGCGCGTTCACCGTTGCCCCATCTTCGGCAACGCGCCGCTCGAGCAGCACCTTCTCCGGTTCGGTCAGCCACTTCGCGCTACGAATGCCGTTGTCCAGATAGAAGATGACGACGACGCCCAGCACCACGGAAGGAACGGCTTCAATCAGGAACAACCACTGCCAGCCGTCCCAGCCGTGCGTGCCAGCAAATGTCTGCATAATCCAGCCCGACACCGGCCCACCGAAGATGCCGGAAATCGGAATCGCGGTCATGAACAGCGACGTCATCCGCGCGCGACGGCCGGATGGAAACCAGTAGGTGAGATACAGGATGATGCCCGGATAGAACCCCGCCTCGGCCAGACCGAGCAGAAAGCGCAGGCTGTAAAACATCAGCGGCGTCTTCACGAACATGAAGGCGCCGGACACCATGCCCCACGTGATCATGATGCGGCCGATCCAAACGCGCGCGCCCACGCGGTGCAGGATGATGTTGCTGGGCACCTCGAAGAGAAAGTAGCCGATGAAGAAGATGCCGGCACCGAATCCGTAGACGGTTTCGCTGAAGCCGAGATCATCCATCATCTGCAGCCGCGCGAATCCGATGTTCACGCGATCGAGATAGGCGACCAGATAACAGAGGATGAGGATCGGCAGGAGCCGCCCGGTCACCTTGCGGTAGGTGGCCGCCTCGAAAGCTGGATCGATCGCGCCTGAATTCGTCATCGAGAGATGATCTGCGAAATCAGGCGCGATCGGTACTGCTAGTTCTTACTACTGCTGTCCGCCGCCACCCGGAGAGGCGGGACCGGCCGGACCGGCCGGAGCCGCGCCGCCAGCGCCGCGTCCTCCCCCACGCCCGCCGCCCCCGCCGCCGCCGCGGGCCGGCGCCTGGAGTTCGGCATCAGTCCACGGCTTCGTGCGAGCCTTATTCAGTGCGCGCACCTCACCGACTTCGAGCGGACTGGGCGCAGATGCCGTGTGGCCCCACGACCGGCGCACATACGTGATCACGCCCGCGATCTGATCATCGTTCAGCGCGGGCCCGAGCGGTGGCATCAGGCCAATCGGCCCTTCCTTGCCGGCGAGCAGGATGCGCACGATCGGAGTGACGTCCGCGCCGTTCACGTAGGCTGAGTCGACGAGGTTGGCGCCGAGCTTGTCTTTGCCGCGGCCGTCTTCCTGGTGGCAACCCAGGCAGATGTTCTTGTAGACGTCTCCACCCACGGCCATGCGCTTCTGCTGATCGGCGGTCAGCGGCGTGATGACCACCTTAGGGGCGGGACGCCCCGGCCAGTCCAGCTTGTTCGACACCATCGTGGCCAGCGTCGCAAGCTCGCCGGTTCCGGACGCCATCTTCATCAGCGCAGCCGGCTCGGCGGGAAGCGCAATGCCACGACCGGGCGTCACCGCCACGCGCCCACCGGGCGCGCTGAGACCGGCCAGACCGATACCCCGGCCGCCGGCGCGGCCGGCACTGGCCGGCATCGCCATGTCCAGTCCCTGCAGCAGCGCCGTCTTCTGCCAGACAGGCGTGGCCGTCTCAGTCGCGATGTCGAGCGACCTCTGCACCCCGGCAACATCGCCGGCTTTCGACACGGCCGCCACGAGCATGCTCACCGCTTCAGCCGGCCTCGTCGCCGGCGTCGCGGCCGCCTTGGCCTGGAGCACACCAGTAAGAACCTCGCCTTCGACGCCCTTCAGACTGCTGACTGCGGCGTCAGTGATGATCGGGTCGGCGCCGTACTTCGTGAGGATGGCAATGGCCGGGGCCACGCGCGCGGCCGCGGGCATCGCCCCGATCGACGCGGCAAGCTGGCGCCGGACGGTCCAGCTCTTGTCGTCCATCAATTTCAGAATCGCGGCCGCCATCGGCTGGTCCGGCTGGTCGAGCCAGCGTTCCGAGATCTTGATGCCCGCTGCGCGTATATCCGCGTTGGTGTCAGCGAGGGCCTTCTGGACCACCGCCGGTTCGATCGCATCGATGCCATCGAGCGTCCACATTGCCTGCAGGCGCGTGCGCCAGTCGGGCGCGCTGGTCGCAGCGGTCGTCAACAAGGGCACGGCCGCCGAATCGTGACGCTGCACGAGCAACTGCTGGGCGGTATCGCGCCACCAGCCGTTCGGATGCGACAGCGTCTGCACGAGCTGCGCGGTCGTCGCCGACGACAAGGCCGGCTTCGGGCCTCGCGTGTTCGGGCCGTTGCCGTACACGACGCGCCAGATGCGGCCCTTGCCTGCGGGCAGCTGCATGTCGTGCGCCTTGATGTAATCCGTCAGGTACTCGCTCCAGATACCGCCGGCCTGCACGACGCCGCGGTACATGTCGACGATGTAGATGTTGCCGTCGGGCGCGGACTGGAGAGACACCGGGCGGAACCGCTCGTCAGACGACGCGATGAACTCCCCGCGCGGGAAGCCGTTCTTCGCCGTCAACTTGCCCGTGCCGTCGTCGACGATCTTCAGGCGATGGACGAGGTTGGTGGGCGAATCGGTGATGAAGGCATCTCCCTGCAGATCCTTCGGGTACTTGTCGCCGCGGTAGATGGTGGGGGTGCCGGCGCCCTGGATGACCGTCGACGAACCATCCGCGCGGAAGAACGAGTCACGATAGCCGCGATTCACGCCGCGATTGGGTCGCACGGGGTAGACGGTCGCGTCCATCTGCTCGATGAGCAGCTCGTACAACCCGCGGGTGCGGACCACGTTCGGGTTGCGGAGGAAGTAGCGCGACGGCGTGTAGTCGACGTAGATCGGCGCGTCGTTCACGTTGCGATAGACGCGCCCCGCATCGTCCTGCGACACCTGCCACTGGCCGCGGCTGAGCGCGGGCAGCGGCTCGAACTTGCCGTTCTTGAACCGCAGATCCCACGTGTGTTCGGACGAGTACATGATGTTGTCCATCGCCCAGAACGTGCTGTTCGCGTTGTGCTCGATGCCGCCGTTCGGATTGCCGTAGGTACTGACGACCAAATCCTTCTTGTCCGATTTCAGGTCACCATTCGTGTCCTGCACGTACCACAGGTTTGGTGGTTCCCCCACGAGAACGCCCTTGTCGAGCACCTTCAGCGCGCGGGGCATCTTCAGTCCGTCAGCGAAGACGGTCTTCTTGTCCATCTTCCCGTCGCCGTCGGTATCTTCGAGCACGCTGACGCGATTGATGGGTTCAGGAGAGTCACGTCCGGACATGTCCGGGAGGAACGACAGCATCTCGAGCACGTACATCCGACCGTCGGCGTCGAAGTCGATCAGGATCGGTGACTCGATCATCGGATCGGACGCCACGAGTTCCGCGTGATAGCCGGGCGGCAGGGAGAAGGTTTTCGCTTCGTCCTCCGGGCTCAGGGCGGGTGCGGTCGGCGTGGCTTTGCGCGCAGGCGGCCAGGGATTGCCCGGTGTCGTGGCCGTGCCGGCTTGTCCGCCGATCGCCACGCCCAAACCAGCGATACCGACCACCACAAGGCCGGCCAGAACAGATGCTCGCTTCATGATGACTCCCGTGTCCCATTCGATCGCATGTCGAACTGAAGACGCGCGCGCGTGAGGCGCGCGTCTGTGCGCGCCTTCCGGCCCGTCAACTATAGGAACACGAACAGAGAATAGATCGGCTCGAGGCTCGCTGTCTTGCAGAACAAGAGGTCACACCACGACAGAACGACATCGATGCTCGGGGAGAGTTAGCGGCGCGAGCGCGCGCGTATCGCGGGGCGCGAGCCCGCTACAACGCGTAAATATGCCGCGTAAACGGTTGCGCTCCTGAAGAGCCTGGTGGTGAAATGCCACCCGCTCGCTTCCGTATTGCGCACTACACACCGCCTCGGCCAGCGGCGGCACCCGATCTCGTCGCGTACTTCGCGACAAGACCGCTCAACGCCACAAGCCCAATGAGATTGGGAAACACCTGGAGCGCGTTCATCAAATCGCCCCATGCCCAGACCGCTTCGGGCCGCAGCACCGCGCCGAACGGAATCAGCAGGCAGTAGATCCACCGGTACGGCGTCACGATTCGGGAGCCGAACAGGTAGGCGAGGAACTGCTCGCCGTAGTACGACCACCCGACCAGCGTGGTGTACCCGAAGAGCAACGCGCAGAACGCCACGATCCAGCCACCGGCAACCGGCATGGCCGCATTGAAGGCCGCAGCCACGGCCGCAGTGCTGGTGACGAACGGCTCACCGGCGTGTCGCGCCACCATCGCCTGCTCAGCGACGCCCGTCAGCAGAATGGTCAACGCACTGATCGTGGCCGTCACGAAGGACACGATGAACACTTCCATCACGGCCTGAAGGCCCTGCTCGGCGGGACGAACCGACTTCGCCGTGCCGTACGCGACAGCCGCGGTGCCATACCCCGCTTCGTTCGCGTAGATCCCCCGCGCCACGCCATACCGCATCGCCACGAACATGCCAAAGCCCATCGCCGATCGCGTGGTCCACGCCTCGCGCACCACCATCGCGAGTACGCCCGGCAGGCGATCGGCAAATGACACGACGACGATGACGCCGCCGACGAAGTACAACGCGACCTTGAGCGGCGCGAGCGTCTCGGCCGCACGACCGATCGATCGGATGCCGCCGACAATCACCGCGAACACCAGTACGGCAATGATGGTGCCCATGATCCAGGGCGGGACGCCGAAGACCGCTTGCGTGGCCACGGCCATCGAATTCGGCTGCGTGAAGGGCGTCGTGGTGAGCGCGGCAACACCGGCGACGAAGGCGTACGCCCACGCAAGCGCTGGCGATTTCAGGCCGTCGCGCAGGTAGTACATCGGTCCAGACTGGAGCCCGGCTGCCGAAGTCTGCCGGAAGCGAACGCCGAGGACCGCTTCGGCGAACTTGATCGCGGTCGCAAAGAAGCCGTAAATCCAAATCCACGCGAGCGCCCCTGGCCCGCCGGAAATGATCGCCGTCGCCACGCCCGCGATGTTCCCCGTCCCGACAGACGCGGCCAGCGCCGTGGCGAACGCCTGAAACGGGGACAACACGCCCACGCCACCCGGCGTCTGCCGCGCGCGCAACGCCCGCAGTGCATCGGGCAACAGGCGCAATTGCACCACGCGGAAGCGAATGGTCAGGAATATGCCGGCAGCCAGCAGGACGCCGACCACGTACGGCATGAACAGGGCGTCGGCCAGGTCCTGAATCAAATATTCGATCTTCCCTGTCCGCCATCCACGGGAATGCAGGCGCCGGTGATCCAGCTGGCCCGATCGGACGCCAGGAACGTGACGACATCGCCGACTTCCTCGGCGCGGCCAAAACGCCCCATCGGAATCTCACGCTCGATGAACGCCGCCATGCCCTTCGGATCGTCCTGCTGCCGCTTCCACCAGGAGCCGCCCTCGAACGCGATGGACCCGGGCGCAATGCTGTTCACGCGGATGTGATCTCTGGCGAGCGACTGCGCCATGGACTTCGCGAGGCTGATCTCGGCCGCCTTGACGACGTTGTAGGTCATCCGTCCGCCCGACTCACGGCCCCAGATCGAGGCGATCATCAGAATGACGCCACCGCCATTGGCACGCATGTGCGGCACCACCAGCCGCGACAATCTGATGGCCGGAAACAGCGTCTGGTCGATCGCCTCCCGCCACGCATCATCGTCGGTGGCGTCGATGCCCGCGCCGGCTGCTTTGGCGACGTTGTTGACGAGGATGTCGACGCGACCGAAGGCCTGCAACGTCGCCGCAACGACGCGCTCGGCGCCCTCCGGTGTCGAGACATCTGCGACAACCGCCTTGACGCGATCCGATCCGAGCGCGTCCGCCGCGATCGTCAACGCCTCGGATCCTCGGGCACACAACACCACGCGGCAGCCCTCCTCGTGCAACGCGCGGGCCGACGCGAGGCCAAGACCTCGGCTCGATCCAGTGACGATGGCGACTTTGTGGGCGAGGTGGAGGTCCATGAGGGTTCTGAGGTTCTGGGTTCCCGCGTCTACCGGCCGTCGATCAGGGCGGCCGTAAAGGCTTCGGCGTTTTCCAGGTTGGACAGATGTCCTGCGTTCGGCAGCACGGCCAGACGCGCGCGGGGAATGGCGCGGTGCATCGCTTCACTTTCCGCCGGCGCGGTGATCACGTCTTCCGCACCGCAGATGATCGTGGTCGGACAAGCGAGCGTCGCCAGGAGCTCCATCGAATCCGGTCGATCCTTCATCGCACGAATGGCGGCTGCAAGCCCTGCAGGTGTGTTTCCCAGGATGATCTGGCGAATGGCGTCGTGCAGATCCGGTTGATCGCGCTGGGAGGTGACGCCTGTGAGCTTGGGCAGCATCTCGCGCGCGATGCCGTCGGGGCCGTCGCGCTCGAGGATCAGAAGCATTCGATCGCGGGCCGCTCGCCCATCGGCCGTGTCCGCGGTGGCCCGCGTGTCGGCGAGCACGAGACCGGCCAATCGCGCCGGTGCACAACGCGCAACGGCCAGCGCAACGTAGCCTCCCATGGACACGCCGGCGACGACCGCGGACGGGATCTCGAGGTGGAGCATCAGCTCGACGACATCCGCCGCGTAGGAGTCCATCGTGACGCCCCCCGGTACCGGCCCCGGCTCGACGCCGCCGAAGCCGCGCAGATCCGGCGCGATGAAGCGCCAGCCGGCCGGCACCTGGGCCATCTGCGGCAGCCACTGCTCGGCGCTCAACGGAAACGCGTGGAGCAGCACCAGCGGCCGTCCCTGGCCCGCTTCAAGGTAGCGGACGGACTGAGTCGAGAGATTGGCGATTCGCGAGCGCATGGTCGGATCTGGCGAGCTGGCTGAACGTCTGGTTGGCTAGTTGTATCATCCCAACATGGTTCGTCGACTGGTTCTGTCGTTGTTCTTCGTGGCCGCTGTCACCGGCTGCCGCTTGAAGGAAGAGAAACCCAAAGACATCCCGGCGCCGCCCGACGTGGCGGCCGTGCCGGCGGACGCCATCAAGACACCGTCGGGTCTCGCGTCGAAGGTGCTGCAGATTGGCTTTAGCAACGTGCGGCCCAGCCCGCGATCGAATGTGAGCGTGCACTACACCGGCTGGACACCAGACGGGAAGATGTTCGACAGCTCGGTCGCCCGAGGCGAGCCATCAGAGTTCCCCCTGAATCAGGTCATTGCCGGATGGACCGAAGGCCTCCAGCTGATGGTCGTCGGCGAGAAGCGCCGTTTCTGGATTCCCGGCGCGCTCGCCTACGACAACATCTCCGATCCGAGCGCCCCGAAGGGCATGCTCGTCTTCGACGTCGAGCTCCTGGCAGTGAAGTAGAACGTCAGTACTTGCCGAGCGCGGTCATCAGGTCCGCGGCGGGCGCCGGAGCCGCATGGGTGCCCTTGACGATCTCTTTGTTCGAAATCTCGGCCCCGTAAAGGTCCTTGTTCTCGCTCGTGTCTTCGCGAAGGGTCGACCCCTGCAGCGAGATCCCGGCGAACACGCCGCGTGAGCGCGACCACGCCAGAATTTCCGCCATCATCGTGGCGTCCGTCTGCGCGGACGCTGAACGTCCAATCGGTCCGGCGGCCACCGAGGCATCAGCGCCCACAGTGAACTTGCTGGACAGAAGACGATCGACGCCGCGCTCGTTCAGCACCAGCAGGATCACGTCCGTATCGGATCCGCCGATCTGAAAGCCCACGCTGCCACCCTCAATCCGGACACCGCCAGGAGCACTCCAGCCCGCCGACGTCCGGCACGAGATGTAGCCCCGCCCGTACTGCCCACCAACACCGAGCGCCGCCTTCTTCACGCCCGGGATGATGACGACGCACTGCGCTTTTCCCAAGAGGTTCTGCGGGATGCCCGTGTCGGCCGCACCGGCCATTTCCGTGAGCACGAGGGCCGCATCTCTGAGACGGTCGGTATCGGCGTGAAGTACCACGGTCGTCGTCGCGACGACCGCCAGGGCGAGAACGGACAGAGAGGATAGTCGCTTCATGAACAGCTCCTGAAGTTTGAACGATGAACGTCGAACACCATCATAACCAGCGCCGAACGCGCCGAGCGTAGTCGTCGAATTGAGACCCGAATGCCGAGCGAAGGTGCGCCTCTTCGCGACGAATCACCGCAGCCGTCAACACCATCAGCACCACCGGAAGCAGGATCAGCGGCCAGACCCAGTTCATCAACAGAGCGACGCCCACGTAGCCCATCGTCAATCCGACGTACATCGGGTTGCGTGTAAACCGGTAGGGCCCGCTTCGCACCAGGGTTCGCGCCGGTCGGTTCGGGATGACCGCCGTTCGCGATCGTGCAAACGTCACGAGGCCGGACGCCATGAGGCCTAGGCCTCCGGCGAGCAGCGTCACGCCCAGGATGGACTGCGCCTGCCCAGTTCCGGCGCCGTCGATGTCGAACGGCAGCCTTGTTTGCAACAGCCACGCCAGCAGAAAACCAGCCACAAAGATGAAGGGCGGCGGAAACCGGACGCCAGGTCCACGGTCAACGTTGGTCATCGGATGCTCACCGCCTCAGCTGCGGCGTGGAACTCGTATGTTCCCTGATGACGTCGAGGACGACCTGCCCCAGGTCATCAGCCTTCCGCGCGCCCACACCATAGATATGACGCAACGCGTCCAGCGTGGTCGGCCGATGCCGTGCCAGCTCCCGGAGGGTCGTGTCATGGAAGATGACGTACGGCGGCACGTGACGCTCCCGGGCCAACGACAGGCGCAGACCGCGAAGCGCATCGAAGATTGAGCGATCCACGCCCTCCCACGACTCGGCCTCGGGCTGACTGCGTTTCGCGGCCGGCCGGCCCTTCACCGCGGGCTTCAGCCGCGCCAGCGCGAGATCCGGTATCGCGCCCGCGTCCTTCAACAGCTGCACTCCGTCCGTCGTCAGCTGCAGCACGGGATACTGGTCGTCGGTGTGCCGCAGCAGACCGCGCGCCGTGAGCTGATCGATGTAGCCGCGCAGCTCGTCAGCCGACGAATCGCGCAACAGGCCGAAGACGCTCAGATGCTGATGTCCGCGACCCGTGACCATGTCGGTCTCACGTCCGCGCAGCACGTTGACCACGTGCGCGGCACCGAAGCGCTGCTGCACGCGCGCCACAGCCGAGAGAACCTTGCGCGCCAGGTCGATGGTGTTGGGCATCGCCTCGAGTTCGCCGAGGCAATAGTCACAGGCGCCGCAGTTCTGCTTCCCGAAGCTCTCGCCGAAATAGGCAATGAGCCGCTGGTGCCGGCAGCCCACGCTGGCGGCGTACCGCTCGATGTCCCGCAACAACGCGCGACGCGCGACGCTGTCGGCGCCCTCGTCGGCCATCGCGCGCCACCGCGCAAAGTCCCCGCCGGAATAGATCAACAGACACTCGGCCGGCAAGCCATCGCGGCCCGCTCGACCGGCCTCCTGCTGATAGTGCTCGAGCGACTGCGGCGCCCCGGCATGCACCACGAACCGCACGTCGGATCGATCGATCCCCATCCCGAAGGCGACGGTGGCCACGACGATGTCCACGTCCTCGTTCAGGAACGCATCCTGATTGCGGTGCCGCACATCGTCGGCCAGACCCGCGTGATACGGGACCGCGCGGACGCCGGCCTCCTTGAGCCACTCCGCCAGCGCGTCGACTTCGCGACGGGACTGACAGTAGATGACGCCGGCTTCGCCCTTGTGACGCGCGAGGACATCCTCCAGTTGCTTCCGAAGCCCCGATCGAATCAGCACGCGATACACCAGATTCGGGCGATCGAAGGACCCGACGAGCTCGATCGGATCGCGGAGCGCGAGCTGCGAGAGGATGTCGCGACGCACCCGCGCCGTCGCCGTTGCGGTGAACGCGTGCAGACTGATGTCCGGCCACACCTTGCGCAGGTCCGCCAGTTGCCGGTACTCCGGCCGGAAATCGTGTCCCCACTGGCTGATGCAGTGCGCCTCGTCGATGGCGATGAACCGCACCCCTCGACGTCCGAGGAGCGCGCGGAACGACTGACTGCCGTCACCCACGAGCCGTTCGGGCGCGACATACAGGAGCCGGTAGGAACCCGCCGCCAGACCCGCTGCGACCTCCTGCCGGGCCTCGTGCGACATGCCGCTGTGGTAGCCGGCCGCCGCGACGCCGTTGCTGGTCAGCGTGTCGACCTGATCCTTCATCAGCGCGATGAGCGGCGAAATGACGATGGCCAGGCCGTCCTGCGCCAGGGCCGGCACCTGGAAGCAGAGGGACTTCCCTCCGCCGGTCGGCAGCACGAGCAGCGAGTCCCTCTTCGCGAGAATCGCCTCCATGGCCTCTTGCTGCATGGGCCTGAACGAGGTGTAGCCCCAGTAGCGTTCGAGAAAGGGGAGCAGGTCGACGGACACAGGGAATCGATCGTACTCGGTTCGGGGGGAACGGGACCAGCGGACCAAGGGACGAGGGGATGGCCGTTCCGGCTAGAATCTCGGCATCCTCATGTCGACACGTAGAAACCGGCGGTTGCGTGCCGGCGCCGTGCTGTGTGGCGCTGGGTTGTTTGCACTGAACGTTCATGCCCAGAACCAGACAGCGGCTGGCGCAACGCTGACGCTGATGCTGCCACGCCTGAAGCCCATGGCGGGGGTGACGCGAGCGCTGCGGGTCGACGGGTTGTTCGTCGACACCACGGCGGGCCGAGTGCCGCTGCCGGCTTCCCTGACTGCGGCCGCGCCAACGACGCTCGCGGGCCGATACGTGAATCGCGTCACGCTGGCGGATGGACACGTGATCACGCTGAGCGTGACCCGCGACGGTGACCGCGCTCGCGTGTCATTCACCGCGCAGCCCAGCACGGGCGTCATCCGCTGGGGCTTCGCGCTCGACGCCGCGCGGGACGAGTACTTTACCGGCCTCATGGAACGCGTCGTCGACGGCCCGCAAGCGGCCTCGTGGGCGCCGGGGATCACGCCGGCCATGGACCTTCGCGGACAAAAGGTCGAGTTCATCGTCAAGCCGACGACGTCGATCTATGCGCCGTTCTATCTGTCATCACGCGGGTATTCGCTGACGATTGGCGGAACCTGGCCAGGCACCTTCGACTTCGCCGCGACCGACCCTGGGCGCGTGGCCATCAGCTTCGAAGGCCCATCCGCCTTGATGACGATCGACACGGCGGACACTCCTGCCGACCTCGTGCGCGCGCACGCCCTCGAAGCAGGCCCGCCATTCGTCGCGCCGAAGTGGGTATTCTCGCCCTGGCGCTGGCGCGACGAGCACACACAACGTGCGACGTACTACGACGGTACGCCGGTCACCGGGCCGTTCAACTCCGAGGTGATGGAGGACGTCCTGATGATGCAGGCGTTCGGGATCCCCAACGGCGTCTACTGGATCGACCGTCCCTGGGGCATCGGCCGGCCCTGGGGCTACGACGACTTCGAAATCGATCCCGCGCGCCTGCCGCACTTTCCCGAGATGGTGAAGTGGCTCGAGAGCCGCCACTCGAAGACGGTGCTGTGGATCACCGCGGCTTTCTACGGGAAGATGCAGGCCGAGGCCTTTGCGAAGAAGTACGTTTATCCCGGCCAGAAGCGACCATCCAACGACAACAACTACCCGATGGTCGACCTGACCAATCCCGCCGCGCGCAGGTTCTGGCAGAACGGCATCGCGAAGCTCTTGAAACAAGGCGTCGCCGGATTCAAGCTCGACCGCGGCGAGGAAGACATTCCCGATGACGGTCCGTTCAAGATGTTCGACGGCCGGCCCATCCGCGAAATGCGCAACGCGTACATCTCGCTGGCCACGAAGGCGGCCTACGACGTGAGCGCCGAATATCGCGGGCGCGACTTCTTCGTGATGCCGCGCGCCGCGTTCACGGGCACGTCGAAGTACGGCGTGTTCTGGGGCGGCGACATCGGGGGCACGCAGGAGGGTTTGCGCGCGTCGATCATCGCGGTCCAACGATCGGCAGTGATGGGCTATCCCACGTGGGGCTCCGATACCTGCGGTTACAACCAGCAGTTAATGGAGCAGGAAGTGTGCGCGCGCTGGCTTGCCTTCAGCGCGTTCACGCCGATCATGGAAGTCGGCCCCACGCGCAACGTCGGATTCTGGAACCTGCCACGCGAGCCGGCCTATGACGACGTGCTGATTGCAACGTGGCGACTCTACGCGCGTCTGCACGAGCGCTTGAAGGACTACACGTACGCGCAGGCCCTGGCCGCCGGACGCACCGGCACGCCAATCGTGCGCCCGCTGTTCCTCGCAGATCCCGCCGCGCCAACCGCGTGGTCGCAGTGGTGGACCTACATGTACGGCCCCGACCTCGTCGTCTCTCCGGTGTGGCAGAAGGGCCAGCGAACGCAGCACGTCTACCTGCCCGCAGGCTCGCGATGGAAGGACGCCTGGCGCCCCGGCACCTATCCCGGCGGCCAGGACGTCATCGTCCCGGCCGACGCGCACCAGATTCCCATCTTCGTACGCGTGGGATCGAAGCTCGATCTGGGTGATCTGAATCGCGAGTGGCAGGAGTCAGTCGTGATTGCCAAGCAGAAGCCGGACCTGCAGGCGCTGGAAGGTGCCGATCCCGTGCTGCGGCGCGCGCGCTAGAGGGTGCGCGGAGCCGGGACTTCCCTGGAGCCGGCACTTCCGTGGAGCCCTGGACCTTCAGGTCCAGGGCCACGCCTCAAACACTCTGCCGCAGGAACGTCAATCCATCGAACGCGATTTCGTCTGGTGTGGGCTCGATGTCGCGCCAGATGCAGACGGCCGAGCTGAAGGCGCCGAGGTTGGGGCCGAAGCTCTCGATCGTCAGCCACGCGTTGTAGTTCATCGCCCTGAGCACGGCGAAGAATTCCCTCCAGGCCACGTGACCGCTGCCGGGCGTCCCGCGATCATTCTCGGACACCTGGACGTGCTTGAGATGCCGGCCCACGCTGCGGCACGCGGCCGGAATGTTCTTCTCCTCGATGTTGGCGTGGAAGGTGTCGAACGCGACGCCCACATTCGGATGGTTCACGGCGTCGCACAACGCCACGGCATCAGCAACCGTGTTGAGGAAGTAGGTCTCGAACCGGTTGAGCGGCTCGATGGCGAGCGTGACGCCGTTGGCGACGAGCGCCGGCGCAATGGTCTGATAGCCCTCGATGGCCCGCTGCCATTCGTCGGTCGTCCGGCGACGGCCCGGCAGGTACCCGACTGGCGCGTAGAGTGGCCCGTCGAGCAACGTGGCGCCAAGATCCGCCGTGACCTTGATCACGTCCTTGACGTGCGTCTGCGTCCGGCGCCGCACGTCCGCATCGTCACTGATCAGGCTGTAGTCCTGGAGGATCACCGAGCAGACCGTGCACTCGAGGCTGTTGGCTTCGAGGCCCCGGCGGATTTCCTCGGTCTTGAACTGCGCCGGTTGGGCGATCGGCATCTCGATGCCGTCGAACCCGGCCGCCTTGATGCGAGGCAGGAGTGACAGGTTGGCCGGAGTGAACTCCGACGACCAGATGAAGGTGTTGACGCCGAGTTTCATTCGCGTGCCTAGAACTGCGGAATCTGGATCTTCTCGCCGCCCTTGAGTGCGGACTGATGCGCGCAGATGCCGACCATCGTCCAGTTCACCGACGTCTCCGCATCGGGCATCGGCGCTTCCTGGCCCGTACACGCCATCAGGAAGTGGTGCACGAGATGGGGGTGTGAACCGCCGTGGCCGCCGCCCTGGAGGAACGACAGGTGTTCCGCATCCTGAATCGCCGCGGGCTGCGTGAACCGCTGAATCGGCTCCGGCAACCGGCTGGCGTAGTCCGGCACCTTTACGCGCTGCGGAATCTCCGCTTCGGTCAGGGAATGCGACGCGGTGCTCTTCGTGTGGATGATCGGGTCTTCGTTCTCGACCTGCTGCCACTCGAACGACTTCTTCGAGCCGTACGCGTCGAAGCTCTCGCGGTACTGGCGCGCCACGGTGAAGAGGCTGCGCGTGACCTCCGCGCACACGTCAGAGTCCCGCAGCTTGAACGTGGCGGTCTCGATGGAAAACGGGCTGCCGTACTTCGGGATCAGCGACTCGTCGATGCGGCCCGATCCGTGACACACCACCGACTCCGCATGCTTGCCAAGCAGCGCGAGGCACGGGCTCACGCAGTGCGTCGCGTAGTGCATCGGGGGAAACCCTTCCCAGTAGCCGGGCCAGCCGTCCATGTCCTGCTGGTGGCTGCCGCGCAGGAACTGGATACGCCCGAGTTCGCCCTTGTCGTAGAGCTCCTTCACGAACAGGTACTCGCGGCTGTAGACGACGGTCTCCATCATCATGTAGACCTTGCCGCTCTTCCGCTGCCACTCGACGATCTGCCTGCACTCCTCGATCGTGGTGGCCGCGGGCACGGTGCTCGCGACGTGCTTGCCGGCCTTCAACGCCGCGATGGACTGGGGGGCGTGGTCCGCGATGGGCGAGTTGATGTGCACGGCATCCAGATTCGGATCCGCCAACATCTCCTCGTAGCTCGTGTAGCGCTTCGAGATGCCGAATTTGTCGCCGCAGGCGTCGAGTTCCTTCCGATCCCGACGGCAAATCGCGTACATCTCCGCATTCGGATGGCGCAGATAGATTGGAATGAACTCTGCGCCAAATCCAAGGCCGACAATTCCGACACGCACCTTGCCAGTTGCCATCGATCGCTCCTTCGCCGCCGTGTTGTAGAAAGCTCCGGTAGCTTATGACGGACGCGCGGCGGCATCAAGGCGATGGCTGGTCGCCGGTGGCCACGAACGATAGAATCGCCGACTCAACCTCGCAGACAGGCGGCAGACATGACGGCCAAGGACTTTCGTCGCATCGCATTGAGCCTCGATGGCGCTGAAGAAGGTTCCCATATGGGCCAGGTCGACTTTCGTGTCGGCGGGCATATCTTCGCCACACTGGCGTCCGTGAAGCTGGGCTACGGCAACCTCATGCTCACACCCGAACAGCAGGCGCAGTTCGTCGACGAGATGCCCGAGGCGTTCCTGCCGGTCGCTGGCGGATGGGGACGCATGGGCGCGACGCACATCCGGCTGGCCGTCGCCGACGACAGCATCATGGAAGGCGCGCTTCGAGCGGCGTGGAAGGTGCGAGTCGAGAAGAACAAGAAAGGCAGGAAACCGACACGTCAAAAGTAGAGACCGAGGGGGCCAAACAGAACGGGCGGAAAGAGTCGCCTCTTTCCGCCTATGGTCCCTTCGTCCCCTGACCGTTCTTGTCTGCGTGGCCCGCGACCTGAAGGTCGCGGGCTCCAGGGTGTTCTAGGCGCAGCCTGACGTCGTTCCGCAGTTGCTGCACTTGTAGCAGGCGCCCGAGCGCACCATGATCGAGCCACAGGTCGAGCACGGCGGCGCGTCTTCCTGGTTCTGAATCGCGGCGAACTTCGATCCCCCCTTCGCCGCGGGTGCGGCTTCGACGGGTTTGCCCACCGTGGCGGTCGCGGTCACGTCCAGCACCAGCTGCTCCGGCGTGGTGATTTCCTCGCGGTTGTTCACGCCCGCGCGGAACTGGGCCTCAGCCGAGAGGAACTTCGCGGCCATCCATCGGAAGATGTAGTCCACGATGGACTTCGCGAAGCGGATGTCGGGATTCTTCGTCATGCCCGACGGCTCGAATCGCGCGTGGCTGAACTTGTCCACGAGATCCTGCAGCGGCACGCCGTACTGCAGCGCGTAGCTGATGGCCTGCGCGAACGCATCCGCGAAGCCGGAAATCGTCGACCCTTCCTTCGCCATCGTCAGGAACAGCTCACCAGGCAGGCCGTCCTCGTAGAGGCCCACCGTGATGTAGCCTTCGTGCCCCGCGATGTCGAACTTGTGCGTGATCGACGCGCGCTCATCCGGCAGACGCCGGCGACGGGGGCCGGATTCGACGAGGCCGGCCACGACGGCCTGCTTGTCCTTCGACGTGTTGAGCGGCTGTGTTCGCTTGCTGCCATCACGATAGATGGAGACCGCCTTGGCGCCGATGCGCCACGCATCGATGTAGGCCTGTTCGATCTCCTCGGCGGTGGCCGCCTTCGGCACGTTGACGGTCTTGCTGATGGCGCCGGAGATGAACGGCTGCACGGCGCCCATCATCTTGATGTGGCCCATGTAATGGATGGACCGCACGCCGCGCGACGGCTTGAACGCGCAATCGAACACCGGCAGGTGATTGTCCTTGAGGTGCGGCGCGCCTTCGATGGTCTCGTTCTCGTCGATGTAATCGATGATGTCCTTGACCTGGGCCGTCGAGTAGCCCAGTTTCGAGAGCGCCATCGGCACCGTCTGGTTCACGATCTTCATGACGCCGCCGCCGACGAGCTTCTTGTACTTCACGAGCGCGATGTCGGGCTCGACGCCCGTCGTGTCGCAATCCATCATGAAACCGATGGTGCCCGTCGGCGCGAGGACCGTCGCCTGCCCGTTGCGGTAGCCGTGCTGCTCACCGAGTTCGACGCACTCGTCCCAGATGTCCTTCGCGCATTCGAACAGCTCCTTCGGCACGTTGGTGCGGTTGATGTCGCGGAGCGCGCTGCGGTGCTTGCGCATGACGCGCAGCATCGGCTCGCGATTTTTCTCATAGCCCGGGAAGGGCCCGCCGTGGTCGCGCGCCACTCGCGCGGACTGCGCGTAAGCCGCGCCGTGCATGATCGCGGTGATCGCCGCCGCGTAGTCACGACCCGAATCGCCGTCGTACGGCAGCCCGCGCGACATCAGCAACGCGCCGAGGTTCGCATAGCCGAGGCCCAGCGGCCGATAGTCGTGGCTGTTCCGCTCGATCGCCTTCGTCGGGTAGCTGGCGTTGTCGATCAGGATTTCCTGCGCGGTGATGAAGTTCTCGCACGCCTTGGCGAACCCGACCGGATCGAACTCGCCGTCCTCGCGCACGAACTTCATCAGGTTGATCGAGGCCAGGTTGCACGCCGAGTCATCCAGGAACATGTACTCCGAGCACGGGTTGCTCGCGTTGATCCGCGCCGTGTTCGGGCAGGTGTGCCAGTCGTTGACGGTCGTGTCGAACTGCATGCCCGGATCGCCGCAGACCCAAGTCGCATCCGCGATCTGGTGCATCAGTTCGCGCGCCTTGTAGGTGCTCACCACGTCGCCGTTCGTCACCGCGCGCGTCTGCCACTCGCCGTCGTCGAGCACCGCGCGCATGAACTCGTCAGTCACGCGCACCGAGTTGTTCGAGTTCTGGAAGAACACCGACGCATAGGCCGGACCGGTGAACGATCCGTCGTAGCCCGCGTCAATGAGGGCCCAGGCCTTCTTCTCTTCCTCGACCTTGCAGTTGATGAACTCCGTGATGTCGGGGTGCTCGGCGTTGAGGATGACCATCTTCGCCGCGCGACGCGTCTTGCCGCCGGACTTGATGACGCCGGCGAAGGCGTCAAAGCCCTTCATGAACGAGACCGGCCCGGACGCCGTGCCGCCACCGGCAAGGACCTCCTGCGACGACCGAATCGACGACAGGTTCGAGCCCGTGCCCGAACCGAACTTGAACAGCATGCCCTCGGTCTTGGCCAGCGTCAGAATCGACTCCATCGTGTCCTGCACGGAGTTGATGAAGCAGGCCGAGCACTGCGGCGCCTTCTCGAAGCCGCAGTTGAACCACACGGGGCTGTTGAACGCGCCCTTCTGATACACCAGCAGGTGCTTCAGGTCGTCGCTGAACGCCAGCAGATCGTCTTCCGACGCGAAGTACTCCTGCTCACGCGCCCACATCGTGATCGTGTCCACGACGCGCCCGATGAGCTGCTTGACCGAACGCTCCCGCTGCGGCGTGCCAATCTGCCCGCGGAAATACTTGGAGACGACGATGTTGGTTGCTTGTTGCGACCAGAACTTCGGGAACTCGACGTCGCGCTGCTCGAACACCAGCTCGCCGCGCTCATTCGCGATGAGCGCCGAGCGCAATTCCCACTCGATCTCATCGAACGGATCCACCCCGTCTCTCGAGAAAAACCGTTCGTACTCGAGACCGGACACGGACCGTCCCGGACCAAACGTCCGGCTCACGGAATGCGCTGGCGTTTCCATGTGTTGAGCGCGCTGCATCATGTTCCCCCTAACCTGTCACTGAGGTCCCCGCCGTCGCCATGGCACCCTCGGGCACCAATGCGGTGAGGTCAGACCCCCGAAAACGGCTGCGTGCGCAACAGCCCACTTGCCTTGCGCCACCAGCCGATGTTCCTGTGTCGGCGGGCACCTTCCTGCCCCCGCCGTGGCGAATGAAAATATCGTCGCGAATTCGCCGTACACCCGCGGGCAATTCGGGCAACGCCACGTACATGGCGCTGCACCGCGAATCACCTCAGTACAGTTGTGTGCGAATCGTCAACCGACCCCGCCCCTGCTGCCCTAGCGGAAGGCCCGACTATGCGCCTGGGTCAGACGCTTGTCAAGACCGATCCTACGACATATTGTGTCCCGAGCCAGGCGGGCACGCCAGATATGGACAATTGTCGCATCAGTACTACGGTTCTTGCACGTGACCTATTTTGAAAGCCAGGCGGACCGGGCCGGGCGGGCCGCCTGGGTCGAGCCGGTCCTTTTCTGGGCCTGCATTCTGCTCCACCTGCTGCCAATCTGGCTGCTCACCTCGTTCCCCACGCAAGATGGGCCAAGTCACGAGGCCATGGCCTATCTCGTGCGGACCTACGACCAGCCCGCCGGCCGGATCTTTCACGACTACTTCGTCCCCTCGCCGGGCCTCTCGCCAAACGCCCTCATCTTCGTCCTCATGGCGCGCGTCCTGGGATTCGTCTCGGTCCCGACCGCCGCCAAGCTCGTCATCAGCGCCTACGTCGTCCTGCTGCCGCTCGCGTACCGGTACGTGCTGCGCACGGTGGCGCCCGATCGGCTCCAACTCAGCTATCTCGCGTTCCCGTTCATCTACAGCTGGCCCCTCAACATGGGCTTTCTGAACTTCTGCCTCAGCCTCGCGGCCTTCTTCTTCGCGCTCGGCTTCTGGTGGCGACACGAGCGATCCTGGCGCGTCAGAGAGGGCATCCTCTTCGGCCTCCTGGCCCTGGGCGTCTACTTCTGCCACGTCGTGTCGTTCGTGATGCTGCTGGGCATCGTGGCCACTGCCACCATCACGCAGCGCGTGCTCGATCGACGGAGGGCCCTCGCGAGGCCGTCAGGCCCCCATCCCCTGTGGTCGTTCGTGCCGGGTCTGCTGCTGGTCATCTCGTTCGCGCTGCGGCAGACCGACATGCCGGTGTCGGCCATGTCGATCAAGACGAAGGTCCGGACCCTCGTCATGCTCGACAGTCTCGTCTCGCTGAATCCCTACAGCCTCGCGGTGGCGGCACTGCTGGCCGCCACGGTCGCGGCCACCACGGCCGTGCTCCTCACCCGGCGTCTCCGGACGCGCGAGCCGTACGGGCGCGACAGCTGCCTGCTGGCCCTCGTCGTCAGCCTGGCGGCATACGCTGTGGCGCCCGCCGAGACCAGCGGGGGCGCATTCCTCGTTGAACGACTGTGCCTCTACGTGTTCCTGCTCGCGGGCCTGTGGATCGCGACCTGCCCGCTGCCCGTCCGTACGACAAAGGCCCTCGCATCGATCTTCGTGGCCTCGGCGCTGGGCCTGCTGCTAATGTTCTGGCCACGATGGAGGCTGATCGACGATGCCCTGCTCGAAGCGGCGGCGGCCGGTCAACACATCGATGCGGGACGGACGGTGCTGTGTCTCGTCTATTCCGGACACGGGACCGCAGCGGACGGCAGCGAGCTGGCCTTCCGCGTCCGGCCATTCCTGCACGTCTGCGGGAACATGGCCGCCACGAAGCCCATCGTCGATCTGCTGTCGTACGAGGCCAACTCGCGGCTCTTCCCCATGATGTTCCGCGCGGATCGCAATCCGTACTCCGTGATCGGGTCGCAGCCGGAACTCGAACGGCAAACACCTCGAGCCTCGTTCCTGACGTATCCGAGCCGAACCGGCGGCCAGATCGACTACGTGCTGTTGTGGCAGTTCGATCACGCGTCCCCGCACCATCCTGATGTGGCCTCCGTCGTCGCACAACTGGCCGACGCTTACGCTCTTGTCTACGTATCGCCGAACAGGCTCGTCCAGCTCTACGCCCGGCGCGAGGCCGACCCCGTCCGCGCTGACGGCCGCTGACGATCGCGATCGAGCACCATGGTGACAACTGGGACGTCTCACACGCGCACGTCGCGATGGCTCACCGCCGGACTGATGGCGATCGGGGCGATGAGTCTCATCATCACGGCTCTTCGAGTCACGACGACCTGGCCGCTCGAGACGTATCTCGGGTACACGGAAGGGACCTGGACGGCCATCGCCATCGACCTCGCCAAGGGGATCTTCTACCGGCCGCTCGAGAGCGACCTCGGCTACGGCGGCACCCGCTATTTCCCGCTCTTCTTTACCTTGCACGGCGCGCTTATCCGACTGGGCCTGTCCTCCATCACCGCTGGGCACGTCGTTGCCGCGGTCTCGGTGCTGGCACTCGTGGCGGCGGTCGCCTGGCTGGTCCGACTTGCCGGCGGCAGGCCCCTCATGGCCTTCGCGGCCGCTGCTGTCACGCTGGCCTGCCAACCCACGCAGATGGCCGTGCTGACGATTCGAGGGGACGCACTGGCCACCGCACTGGCGCTGGCCGGCGTCGCGCTGGCGGCCACGCGCCGGCCGGCCTGGCTCGTCGCGCTCGCGTTCACGCTCGCGGTTGCGACCAAACCCACGAGCCTCTATGCCCCAGCTGCAACCGTGCTCTGGTTCTGGATCGCGGGGGACCGTCGTTCAAGCTGGCGGCTCGCCGCGCATACGGTGTTGTGGCTCGCGTTCCTTCTCGTCGCGATGCAAGTCGCGAGCGCGGGGCGCGCGCTGTCGGTCATCAGCGCGAGCGCGATCGGCGGCGGCACGTGGCGCAGCCTGCTGTCCGCCCCGGTCGCGCTCGCACACATTCTGCGGCGTGTCCCGGAGTCCGTCGTGTTCATCGCAGCGGCCGCCGCCCTTGTCGTCTGGCAGTCCCGGACCGTCCTCACGATCGAACGCATCACGTTCGTCCTTTGCGCGCTCGCTACGGTCGCCATCTTCGCTTCGCCTGCGACCGTTGAGAATCACCTCATCGACCTCACCGCCTGGTCCGTCGTCGTCGTGGCAGGCTGGGCTGGACGCGCGCCTCGTCGCGCAACGGTGGCGATGGCGCTCGTTCTCATCGGCGGGGTCATCGCCGGCACGACCGCGACGATGCGCTGGCGCGAGCGTGACCGGATTGACGCGCGGACGGCCCGCGAGCGCGCGCTCGCGGCGGTCGCCGACGCGCACGGTCCCGTGTTCGTCGAACAGCCCATGCTCGCAGCCAAGGCCGGCTGGCAGACGTATCTGATCGACCCGTACCTGTTCTCGCTGCAGATTGCACAGGATCCGGGGGCGCTGGATCGCCTGATCACCGATCTGCGTGGGCGCCGGTTTGGCGCCGTGATCCTCGAACACGCGGCGCTGGATCTAGCCGTGCAGGACACCTTTCCAGGTCCGGCCGGACCGCGTTTTCTGTCGGCGTTGCACGACGGCTACGCGCTGGACCGCGTCGTCGATGGCCGCCCGATCTTCCGTCCCCGGTGAACGTGTCGAGATTGCCGGCCTCCGACCCGTGCCATATGATGCAGGCCCGCGCCTGCGGGACCATTCGCTGATGCCTACTCGTGCTTCGTGGCGCGCGGTGCTCCCGTGGTTCACCGTGTCACGCGTGATCATCGTCGCCATCGGCATGATCGGCGTGGTCACCTTCCTCAACCACAGGACGCTTGATGTCGGCGGCACGCTGGGCCTCGATATGCGGGCGACGTGGCTCAAGTGGGACGTGGAGTACTACGAGCGCATCGCGCTCCACGGCTACGGTTATCAACTCGACGACCTGAAGGGCCAGGCCGCGGCGGGGTTCTTCCCCCTGTATCCACTGGTCGTCGGCACGCTCCTTCACGTCCTGCCGTTCCTGTCGTTCTTCTGGCTTGGAACGATCGTGTCGAACCTCCTGACGATCACGGCACTCGCGCTGGCCGTCGAGCACCTCGTCGAGGGTTCCGAACAGGTGCGGCGGTTTCTGCTGATCATGGTGACGTCGGCCGGATCGTTCTACCTCTCGATTCCGTACACGGAGAGCCTGTTCCTCCTGCTGGTCGTGGTCGTGATGATCCTGACCCGGCAGAAGCGCTACGTCTGGGCCGCGGCGTTCGCCGGGCTCGCCGCCACGACACGGATCCAGGGACTCGCGCTGCTCGCGGTGCCGGTGATCGCATGCCGGATCAACAATGCCCTGCCGCTGTCTGCGCGTTTCAGGCGAGTCGTGGTGATGGCGCTGGTTTTTGCCGTGCCCGTCGCGATCTACCTCTGGTATCTGGCGGACGTCCAGGGCTCGCCTGAAGCCTTCATCGAGCGTCAAGCCATGTGGGACAACGCGTGGCCGTACCCCTTGAAGTCGGTGGTCGGCCTCCTGATTCACCCCCGGTGGCTCTCCGGCTGGCTTCACGGGGCGTACTGGTTCGTGTACGTCGGGCTGCTCGTGCGGTACTGGAAGCGCCTGGCCCTTGGCGAAGCGATTTTCTGCGCCGCTGCCCTGCTCATCTCGACGCAGCAGGAGACGTTCCACGGCATCTATCGCTATGTGACGCCCATGGTGCCGCTGGCGCTGGCGATCGCCAACGACCGCGAGGAATGGCGCCAGTCGATCATCGTGGGGAATCTGCTGTTCGCCGTCATCATGATTCTGGCGTTCGTGACCTGGAATCGGTTGGCGGTTTGAGCGATCCGTCGTCCTGATAAAGTCTCTTCGTGGACGAGAGCCCGGCGGCCATTCCGATTGCTTCCCCTTCCGGGCCGGCCACCGGTTTCGTGCCCGTGCCTGATCCCCTGCCTCGGTGGCTGGCAGGCCTGCAGGCGTTGATGGTCTGCGGCGTACCGACGCAACTGTTCATTGCCGCCATGCTGGCCACCGTCCTGCACCTGCCCATTTTCGATGGTCAGGCGACCATTTCGTTCCGCTTCTTCGCGCTGTTGACGATGCTCGACACCGCGCTCGTGGCGCTGCTGATTTGGGCCTTTCTCCGGATGGGCGGGGAACGGTCGGCGGACGTCTTCGTGGGATCGAAGCCGGTGCGAGGCGAGATTCTGCGAGGACTGGCCCTGGTCCCTGTCGTGTTCCTCGCGGTCACGGCGATCGTGCTCGGCCTGCGCGCGGTGGCGCCATGGACGCACACCGTCGAGCAGAATCCGTTCGAATCGTTTCTCGGATCGCCGCTGAAGGCGACGATCTTCGTGGCCGTCGTGGTGCTCGGCGGCGGCGTACGAGAGGAACTGCAGCGGGCGTTCATCCTGCATCGTTTCGACCAGCGGCTCGGCGGCGCGCGCGTTGGACTGGCGCTCTTCAGCCTGACGTTTGGCGCGTTGCACCTCGATCAGGGCGTCGACGTGGCCCTCGCCATCGGACTGCTGGGCCTGCTGTGGGGCATCATCTACATCCGCCGGCGCTCCGCGATTCTTCCCATGGTCAACCACGGTGCGTTCAACGCGATCCAGGTCGTGCAAGGCCTGATCGCCAAGAGCCTCGGCGGCTGAGCGTGACAGCCGGCCTGCGTTCACCCAAGGCGCGATGGATCCTCGTCGCGCTGTTTCTCGTGTCGCTCGTGGGCGTGACCACGCGGCTCGGCGCGGCGGACGAGATCGAGTATTTCTCGTGGCTTCGCTCGTGGACCTTCGACCACGATGTCGACTTCCGCAACGAGTACGGGCACTTCTATGACGCCGGTCCCGATCGGCTTCGAGGCTTTCGCGCCACGTTTCTCGACCTCACGAACGAAGCGGGCCGGGCGCCCAACTTCGCGCCGATTGGTACCGCCATTCTCTGGGCGCCGTTCTACGCCGTGGGTCACGTGGCCGCGATGCTGACGGGCCAGCCGGCAAACGGCTACAGCCCGCCCTACATCACCGCCGTCACGTGGGCCTCTGCCGGATACGGCTTCGCGGCCCTGTGGCTCTCGTGGGCCATCGCGCGGCGTCTACTGGGTCACGGAGGCACGGCCACGATGGCGACGGCCTTGGGCACGCCGATCGTCTTCTACATGTACGTCGCGCCGGGATTCTCGCACGCGGCGTCGGCCTTCGCGGTGTCGCTGTTCATCTGGATCTGGCTGAAGGTGCGCGAGTCGTGGAGCCCGTCCGGCATGGCTTTGCTGGCCCTGGTCGGTGCGCTGCTGCCCATGGTGCGCGAACAGGACGTCTTCTTTCTCGTGGGTCCCGCTCTCGACTTCTCGCGCGCGATGATCCTCACCGTGCCGGGCAATCGCCGTCGTCCCCTTCTTGGCGTGATCACGAGCGCCGTCGTCTTCCTGCTGGCGTACGCGCCGCAACTCATCGCCTACGACGCGTTGAACGGACACCCGAGCCCTACGCACCTGGTCGCCCGCAAGATGACCTGGTCCTCCCCACACTTCATGGGCGTGCTCTTCTCGCCCGAACATGGCTTTTTCGTCTGGACGCCGCTCGCCATCGTCGCCTGTGCCGGCCTCGTCGCGATGGCGGCCGGACGCGTCCCAGGCCTCCATCGCGACACCCGATGGCTGACCGCCCTCTTCCTCGTGCAGATCGCGCTCCAGGCCTACGTTTCGGGGTGCGTGGAGTCGTGGACCGTGGCCGGCTCGTTCGGCCAGCGCCGGTTCGTGGCGGTGACGCCCCTGCTCGTGGTGGGCCTCGCCGCTCTCGTCCCGGCCATGCGCAACTGGCGCGCCCATGTCATGACGGCCGTAGTGGTGCTGTGCGTCTGGTGGAACATCGGCCTCATGGCGCAATTCGGCCTGCACCGGATGGATCGGCAGCGCATGTCACCGGCGGAGAACGCGCGAGTGACATTCGTGGAACTGCCATTGCACGCGCCATCGATCGTGTGGCGTTACGTGACGAACCGCGAGTCGTTCTACGGCTTGCCGCAGCAGTGATGGTGCGGCCGGACACCGAACCGCGGGGGATACACTAGTCGGATCGTGACTCTTCTGTACCTTGCCGATACGCGATTTCCCATCGAGCGCGCCAACGGCGCGCAGACGATGGCGACGTGTCATGCCCTGGCGAGGCGCGGACTCGACGTCACGCTGGCCGTGCGACCCGACACCACGCAGCCGGCGCGCGATCCATTCACCTTCTACGATCTGCCGCCCGAGGCGCGGCTGACCATTCGTCCCATTGCGTCGAACATCGCGCCGCCCGCCCGCCGCATCCAGTTCCTGCTCTCGGCCTCCGCCCTCGTGGCGCGGACGCCGGGCGTCGTGTACACGCGCGATCTCGGCCTCGCATCGTTCCTCTTGCAGTGGCCCGCACGCCGCCGTCCGCGCGTGGTGTACGAATCGCACGGCATCGCCGATGTGGTCGCCGCCGAGATGCCATCACTCCTCGGGCGCGCCGACCTCGCGCCGTCCGCATCCAAGCTGCACCGACTCGGCCGCCGCGAGGCGCGCGTGTGGGCGAACGCCGCCGGCTACGTCACGATCACGCGCGCCCTGGCCGATGAGCTAACCACGCGCTTCGGCCCTCGGCCGCGCGTGTTCGTGATTCCGGACGGCGCGCCCGATGCGCTGGTGGAGCGGACGCCGGACCCGCTGCCAGACGGCCCGCCGGTCGTTGGGTACGCCGGTCACCTCTATCCCTGGAAGGGCGTCGACGTGCTGGTGCGCGCGATCGCGCAGACAACCGATGCGCGGGCGCTGATCGTCGGGGGGCACCCGGGCGAAGGCGACCTCGCGCGAGTCGAGCAGTTGGCGCGCGAACTGGGCGTCGACGCGCGGATCACCATCACGGGCCATGTGCCGCCAGCCGAGGTGCCACGCCGTCTGGCCGCGGCGTCGATGCTGGCGCTGCCCAACGGCGCGTCGGCGATCTCGGCGCGGTACACGTCGCCCCTCAAGTTGTTCGAGTATCTGGCCCTTGGCCGGCCAATCGTGGCGTCTGATCTTCCGTCGATCCGCGAAATCCTCACGCCGGACGTCGCAGAGTTCGTGGCACCCGACGATCCGACAGCCTGGGCGCACGCCATTGCCAGACTCGCCTCCAATCCGGCACGCGCGGCGTCCCTGGCCGCGGCCGCGCGGCGCCTGGCGCCCGATTATACGTGGAGCGCGCGCGCCGCTCGCATCGAAGACGCGCTGCGGACGGTGTGCGCATGATCTCCGCGCGCATGCTCGAGGCCGTGCAGTGTCCCGATTGCACGAAGACGCTCGAACGGCGCGTCGCTGATCTGTCGTGCACGGGGTGCGGCCGGCACTTCGCCGCCGATGCCGGATATCTGGACCTGCGACCCGCCACCACGTTCGAGGAGCAGACCAAATACCTCGATCACGAACTGCACGCCGACGCACGACACGAGTCCATCGCGCCGCCGGTCCTCGGATCGAAGATTCGCAACGACATGCTGCGACGGTTTCTGGCGCCGTCCTCCAGCGACTTCGTCGTCGATCTCGGCTGCGGCAGCGGCCGCGCCATCGTCTGGAACGCCGGGTGCGGGGCTGCCATGCTGGGCGTGGACATCAGTCCCTTCTTCGCGGCGGAGGCGGTCGATCGAGCCGACCTGATTCTGGGCGATCTCCGCCGCCTGCCGCTGCAATCGGGCGTCTTCACCAAGGCCTGGTCGCTCGACGTGCTCGAGCACCTCTCGCCGCAGGCGTTCCACGATGTGTTGCGGGAAGCCAACCGCGTGCTCGTGCCGGGTGGGGCGCTCTTCATCTACACGCACGTACGGAAGAACGGCTGGCCGGCCGCGGGGGTCCGGCTCGTCAATCGTCTCGCGCGGCTGATCGAGCGTCTCGGCCTGCTCGACCTGCGGCAGGAGCGGCTGCGCAAGTCCGACCACCTGAATCCCATCGCCGATCACGACGAACTGACGCGTGTGGCAAACGAATGCGGCTTCGAGATCGAGCGCATCACGTACTATTCGCCGATCATCGGCGCCTTCGTCGAGAACATCCTCACGCGCATGGTCGAACGCTGGATGATCCGGCGAGCCAGATCCCGCTCGACGGCTCAGGCCGCGACGACCGACGCGGCCGCGCCGGTGAAAGCCGCGCGCGCCTCGGCTCAGGCGCGCCTCCGGCAGGGCGGGCTGCTCTATCGTGCGCTCCTCGCGGTCACGGCGGCCATGTCCCTGGACGTGTGGCTCTTCGGGCGGATCCGATCCGGACCGTATTTCGCGCTGCTCCGAAAACCGGCGAGCGGCGCAGGGCACCCATCGAAAGGCGCCGCCTGACATGCGGATCCTCTACGTCGCCATCGACCAGACGGTGCCTGGATCGCTGGGCGGATCCGTTCACGTGCAGTCGGTGGCCGATGGGCTCGCGGCCCGCGGACACGAAGTACACGTCGCCACCACGCCCGGCGGCGCGTGGCCGGAAGGTTTGGTGCACTGGCATCGCCTGAGCGCGCCGTTCGGACGCGCAGCCCTCCGGTGGATGCGTACGGGCACAGTGACCGATCTGGCCCGCGAGGTGCGGGCGGACGTCATCATGGAGCGCTACTACAACTTCGGCGGCGAAGGCATCTTCGCCGCGCGTCGGCTCGATGTGCCTGCCGTGCTCGAAGTCAATGCGCCCGTGATCGACTATCCCGGATCCACGAAGGCCCGGCTCGACCACTTCATACTGGTTCGTCCGATGCAGCGCTGGCGCGATGCCATCTGCCGCGCCACGGATCTGTTCGTCACGCCGTCGGCGGATATCCTTCCCGACTGGGTAGACCGCAAGCGCGTGCTGCAGGTCGAATGGGGCGCGGACGTCAATCACTTCCGCCCCGATGCCGAAGGGCCGGTGCCCTTCGTGCGCGACGCCGGCCGCATCCTCTGCGTCTTCGCGGGCGCCTTTCGGTCGTGGCACGGCGTCGTCCACCTGACGGCAGCGCTCGCGCGACTGCACCAGGCGAACGACCACCGGTTTGGCGGCGTGCTCATCGGCGATGGTCCCGAGCGGGCAGCGGCCGAGCGCGCCGCGCGCGACGTACCGGGCGTCCTCTTCACGGGCGCGCTGCCGCACGCGAGACTGCCCGCGGCCCTGGCGGCCGCCGACATTGGCGTCGCACCGTTCGATCCGATCAAGCACGCGCCGTTGCGGCTGGGATTCTACTGGTCACCCCTCAAGGTGTTCGAGTACATGGCCGTCGGCTTGCCCGTCGTGGCGCCGGCCCTGCCTCGGCTGCGTCGTCTCGTCGAAGACGGGCGCGAAGGTGTGCTCTACGATTCCAAAGATCCACGCGGTCTCGAACGCGCGCTGGTGTCGCTGGCCGACCCGGCAATTCGCGCACGGATGGGCGCCGCGGCGCGGGCGCGCGTGGTGCGCGATTTCAGCTGGGACGCGCACTGCGCCGTGCTCGATCGGCGGCTGCGCGCCTTGAGGCGAGGCCGATGAGCGCCGGCCGGCGAGTCCTCGTCACGACCGACTCGTTTCCGCCCATCTGCGGTGGCAGCGGCTGGAGCACCTGGGAACTCGTTCGCGGTCTGACGTCGCTGGGTCACGACGTGCGCGTGTTGAAGGTCGCGGCCGGAACCACGAGCGGTCTCACGCAGGACCACTACCAGTCCGTACCGGTCACCACCTTCTCCATCCGGGCCCCGGGTATTCCCTTCGTTCGCAACCTGATCAAGAACGAGCGGCTCTGGGCGCGCCTGACCCGCTATCTGACTGATGACCTGCGACGTCATCCCGTCGACATCGTGCACGCGCAGCACGTGATGACGACGGTGCCGTCGATCCGCGCGGGCCACGCTCGCGGAACGCCGGTCGTGGCCACCGTTCGCGACTACTGGCCCGTCTGCTACTGGTCGGACTTGATCTATGACCCCCGGCAGTCCCGCCTCTGCCCGCGGTGCTCGGCTTCGATGATGACGCGCTGCCTCCAACCACGGGCCGGCGCGGCGTCGATGGCGGCCTGGCCGATGATTCCCTATATGCGCGCGAATCTCGCGACCAAGCGGACGACGCTGGCGAGGGCCGACGCGATCATCGCCGTGAGCTCCGCCATCGCGCGTGACCTGGCGGAACGGGCACGAGAGATTCCGGCCGCCCGCCTGCACACCATTCCAAACCCGGTCGACATGACGGCCCTGGATGACGCCTACGTGGGTTCGCCGGTGATGTTGGCCGAGCCCTACGTTCTCTACGCCGGCAAGATTGCGCCGAACAAGGGCACGCAATTCCTCGTCCGCGCCCTCGTCGACGCAGGCATCCGCTGGCCCCTCGTCGTCGTTGGCGACGGTCCTGATCGCGCGCTTCTCGAAACCGCTGCCCGGAGCGCCGGCATCGATCTCCGCATCATCGGATGGCGCCCGCGCGAAGAGGTCTGGGCGTGGATGCGGCACGCGTCGATGCTGGCATTCCCATCGTACGGGCCGGAGTCCCTGAGTCGCGTGCTGATCGAGTCCGCCGCGCTGGGCACGCCGATTGCCGCGATGAATACGGGCGGCACCACCGACATCCTGCAGCACGACCGCACGGCACTCGTGGCCGACGATGTCGTCGCGTTCTCGGCCGCGCTCGCCCAGCTCGCCGCCGATCCCGCGCTGCGGGGCCGGCTGGGCGCTGCCGCTCGCGACGACGTCCGCACTCGCTTCGCAGCGCCGCTCGTCGTGGGCCGCGTCGCGGCTCTGTACGAATCCCTTCTGAGTCCGGGCGCCCGATGACGACCACACCTCTCCGCGTCGTCGTCATCGCGCGCGCCGTGATGCCGCTGCACGGCGTCGGCGGTCTCGAGCGATCGGTCCATGATCTGGTGCGGCATCTGGCCGAGCGCGGAGTCGGCGTCACGCTCATCGTGCCGCCGGCTTCTGTTCGGCATCAGAGCTGGACCGATCCGTTTGCGCATCCGCAGATTTCCGTACGCCACGTCTCCTATCTCACCTTCCCGCTGGCTAATCGCCGCGGCACCACCGTCGTCGATCGCAGCACGGCGTATTTACTCTACGGCTATCGGGCGGGACGTCTGGCGCACGCGCTCGCTCGTGATGGGGCCGCCGACATCATCCATGGATTCGGCGCAAGTCTGCTGGGCGCCGCCATGAGCCCACACGTCGTGCCGCTGGTGCTCAACCCGCAGGGCCTCGAGGAATTCGGGGCCACGGCTACGACGCAGACCGTAATGAAGCGCGCAGGCTACGCGCCGCTTCGATGGGCGGTGCGACGCGCCGCACGCGCGGCGGACTGCATCATCGCCACGGACGTCGCCCTCGAACCCACGGTGGCACGGCACCTGACACCGCGGCCAGGTCAGATGGAAACAATTCCGAACGGCATCGATCTCGTGGCGCTGGCCGCGACCGCCGGTCCGGCCGGTGGTGCCATGCTTCGGCAACGCTCTGGCATCGACGCGGACGAGCGCGTGCTGTTGAGCGTCGGCCGGCTCGAGTTCAACAAGGGCTTCGACGTCCTCGCGCGCGCGCTGGGCCGAGCGTCGGGATCACCCTCGTTCGCGCAACGTCCCTGGCGTTGGGTGATCGTCGGCGCAGGACCCTATCGCAGCCACATCGAGCGGACGGCTGCTGACGCCGGGATCGAAACGCGGACCACGTTTGCCGGTCGCGCCAGCGAAGCTGATCTGCACGCCTGGTACGAGGCCGCTTCCGTTTTCGTGCATCCGACGCGCTACGAAGGCAGCTCGCTCGTCACGCTCGAGGCCATGGCCCACCGGCGGGCGGTGGTCGCAACGAACGCCGGCGGCTTGCCGGACAAGGTGCGCCCCGGCGTGAACGGCTGGATCGTGGCGCCCGACGACGTTGACGCGCTCGCCTCGGCGCTGGAGGCGGCACTCGCCGACGACGATCGGTTGAAGGCGATGGGCGCCGCAAGCCGATCGATCGTCGAGCGCGAGTTTTCGTGGTCGGTGATCGCCGATCGGCACATCGCGATGTACCGGCGTTTGCTCAGCGGGACGCCCGCGTCGACTACTTGAGATCCGCGCGCACGCGCAGACGATTCAGCCAGTCATCGGTGGCCCTGGTCCGATCGCCTTCCGGCAGCATGCCGAACTGGCGCTTCAAATACGCGCCGATCCGCAAGTCATCACGCAACCACGCCTGCAGATCGTTCTCGGACATCCCGTTTCTCGTCATCTGACCGGCGGTGTCAGGACCGATCGCACCCGCCCACGATGTGCGGTGCGCGGCGATCTCCGCGTCGCTCGGCGGGGCAATGGGTGCCGCGCGATTCATCTCGCCAAGGATGAGAAACCGGTTTTCGACGGCCCGCTGCACCGCCTCATCCGAGCTCACGTCATCCACCAGCTTCAACGCCCGCGCCTGCCGGACGTCGGACTGGGTGATCACACGTCCGTTGACGCGCGACACGATGCGATCGAGCTCCACCTGGACGGCGGACGTCGCCGCCGAGCTCGAAGCAGGCGCAGCGACGGCGGCCAGAGCGATGACGAAGACGACGCGCGTAGATGCTGACATCAGAACGCCTCCCCGATGCTCAAGTGATATTCCCAGCGGCGCTCGCGATTGCCACCGACGATCTCCGGCTTCATCTTGAAGCCGAAGTCGAGCCGGATGGGCCCGAGCGGCGAGTCGTAGCGGACGCCGAAGCCCGCGGCGCCGCGCAGGCGCGTGAAGTCGACCGTGCTCGCCGTGGCGAAGACGTTGCCGCCATCCACGAACGCGACCGCAGCAACGGTTCGTCCTGCCAGCTTGGCAATGGAGCGACGGATCTCTCCGTTGAGGACCACCACGGCGTTGCCGCCGATTGAGAGCCCGTCCTTCGTGAGAATCTCCGGGACGCCCAGGCGGTCCAGTTGGAAGCCGCGGACCGTCGTGCTGCCTCCGGCGAAGAATCGCTGACTGGCCGGCAGATCGTGGATCAGATCGACAATCGGCTGACCGTTGTCACCGGGCACGGGATTGCCGTCGGCGTCGACACGCGTCACCGCTCGTGGAAGCCCGTGCGCGAGCCCCAGTTCCGCCCGGCCCGCGACAATGGTCTTCTTCGTGCTGTCCAGGGCGTGAAACATCGAGCCCTGCAGGAAGACCTTGGAGTAGCCGACCTGCGACCCGATGGCGCGCATCGCCAGCTCGACGTCCGCGGCGGCGAGCGAGCCACGAGTCGGCGCCAACGGGCTGTCACGGCGATCCCATGACACGCCACTGGCGAGATACGACAGGCGCACCTGCGGAAAGAGGCGATCGATGAGCGGCTGCAACGGATCGTCGTCCGCGATGAGTTCGTCGAACAAGCGGGTGAAGTCGAGCACGTATCGACCCGACACGTTCAGGTGGTCGGTCACCCGCCGGAGCGCTTCCACGTTGGTGCTCTTGCGCAGGAAATTGAAATTGGTGCGGACCGCCTGCTCGAAGGACGTGCCGATGATCAGGTCCACGTCGGCGCCAAACGCCCGGTGCTCCTGGTAGGTTCCGGTCACGCGGTACTCGGTGAAGCCAAAGCCGCGACCGTCCAGCTCAGGGTCCTGCGAACGGCGACGCTTGAAGCTGACGCGTGAGTACAAGTTGAGCGATCGGTTGCGGCCGCCGAGATTCCGACGGCCGATTTCGAACGATCCTCGGGGGGCGAAGCCCAGATAGTCCTCGAAGCCTCCGCCCACGGCCCTGCGCAGTTGACGGCCACCTTCGAGACCGCCGCCGTACGCCAGCGAAATGCGTGGCGCCTCGGTGACGCTGACGATGACGCGGACCTCCTGCTCGGTGGCTCCCGGCGTCGTCGAGATAGTGACGCGCCTGAATCCCATCTCTGCGAGACGACGACGGGCCTGTGCCAACGCCGCATCGCCGGCCGGCTGACCCGCCACCAGGTGCATCTCGCGCAGGATGTAGGCCTCGGACACCGCGCGGTTGCCGACGACGGAGATCTGACCGATACGGACCTGCGGCCCCTCGTTGATCGTGACCGTCACGGACACGTCGGTACCATCCTCGCTGAACGACGGGACGATCTCGACGAAGGCCTGCAGGTAGCCGCGATTGCGATAGAGCGTTCGCAGCGCGGCGCGGTCCTGCGCGGCCTCGAGTTCTACGTACGGCCGGCCGACATGCTGGCTCATCGCCTGCCGGAGTTCGCCTTCGGGCACCCGATGCGGACCGCTGAACACGAACGTCTCGGCCGCGACCTGCCCACGCGGGCCTTCGGTCATGTTGGGATGCACGACCACGAGCGCGCGGTTGCTGTTGGTCGAGTTCGGATCCGGCGCTTCGTCGAAGCCGGGCTCGGCCTTGAACTGGTAGTAGCCGCTTCGTCGATAAAGATCCGCCACGCGCGCCATTCCGGCCAGGAAGCGATCCTGATCGAACACCTCGCCGTCGCGCACCGCCACCAGTTCGCGCAGGGTCAACTCCGGCACCGCCGACGAGGATGGCCACTCGATGCGATCGATGAAGTAGCGCGGACCGCGATCGATCGTGAAGACCACGGTCAACCGCTTGCCGTCGGCGCTCGGCTCCCGCGTGAACGGCGCCTTGGCGCGCCAGTACCCTTCTGCACGGAGGGCACGTTCGACGCGCGCCCGCGAGTCCTCGAGCAGATCCTGATCGACGGCGCCGAGACGTTTGATGGGCACGAGGGTGTCGACGTCGCCACGCGACAACACGCCATCGGGCACCACCTTGAGCTCGACGAGCGGGCCCGTGTCGATGTTGATGACAGGGTCCACGGTCTCGCCCGCCGATGGCGGCAGCAACGTCACCTGCGCTTCGTAGTACCCGCGTCCTCGAAGGTCGTCCTCGAGGGCCGTGATGCCGGTCTCGACATCGCGCCGCTTGAACGGGAGCCCGGCCTGGGTCTTCGTACGCTGAAGAATCTCAGCCGTCGTCAACGGCGATGTTCCACGAATCTCGGTCCGCCCGATGTGGGCCTGAGGCCCGGCCTCGACCGTCAGGGCCAGCGTGGCGCCTTCCGGATCGTGCGAGATCACCGTCTCCGGGGTGACGCGGGCCCGCAGATAACCTTCGTCGCGCAACAATTGGGCGGCCGTGTCCGCGACGGCCGACGGCCTGGTGGTCGTCGGCACACCACCGTAGCGCTGCAGGATGAGGCTCCTCAGCGTTCCAGCCGGAAGGCCCGCGTCTCCGCGCACGTCGATGTTCGTGACCGGATGTCGTGGAGTGAGGCGGAAGGTGACCTCAACACCATCGCCAACAACGGTCGCCACCGGAACGATGTCGTCGTACCGGCCAAGGCTGTCGAGGCGACCGAGGGTGCTGCGCACATCCTCCTGTCGGAGCGGTTGGCCCACGCGCACGTCGGCCAGGCTCATCAACGCCGGCGAAATATCCTCGCGGCCCTCGACCACGAAGTGCACGGCCGTGACGCTGCGGCCCAGCACATCGGCAAGGTCCTGAGCCGTGACCGTTGAGGCGGCGCCCACCATCACCGCGGTGAGCATGAGGAGACGCGACCAGAGGCGGACCATCAGAAGGCGTACCGGATACGAAAATCGAGCGCGAACGTCCGGTCCTGGTTGCGGGAGAGCACCCAGGACACGCGATCGCTTTCCTCGTACTCGAGCAGGATCAGTTCGTCCTGTGGGCCGCTCAGCGTCCGTGAATACGTCAGGAAGACCTTAGGCGAGATCCGCTTGCCGAGCGTAATGCGCGCCGTCGGATTGAGCTGACCCAGCGACGAGCTCTCACTCGCCAGGATGGGCGTGATTTGCACGGTGTCGAGCGCGCCCGTGCGTTCAGCGACGGACCCGACGAAGGACGTCAAGGGACTGGCGAGAAAGCTGGCGCCCGCTGACTGGATGACGTGCTCCTGCTGCAGCTGGGACGCACCCAGCGCACGTTGCTCGGCGTTTCCTGGATTGGGAATGCCGCCGAAGATCAGCGCCACGATGTCCGTCTGCGGCAGGTATGGTTCCGAGGACAGGGTCGGTGTGATCTGGGAGGTCGTCCCGGATATCTCCACGCTGACCGTGTAGGTCTCCCCTGCCAGCCTCGGCCGCGTTTCGGCCGACAGATTGAAGACCGGATCGAAGCTTCCGCCCGCTGGAAAATCGATTCGCGATCCGTCACGGACGAAGAAGCGATTGCCGTTGCACAGGACCTCGCCGCTGACGATGTCCACCGACCCGGTGATGGCCGGTGCATCGAACGTGCCGTGCACTTCGAGGTGGGCTTCTGCGTCCAGTCGCGCGTTTTTCGTATCAATGAACGCCATGCGCGGCGCATTCACGCGAAGGTCGAGCGCAATGGCCGGGCCTGCCGCCGCGCTCTGGCTCGACAGCGATCCGATGGCCGCGGTCGCGCCGCTGGCGAGGAATCCCGCGTCGAGCCCGCAGAAGCCGAACCCAGTGCCCTGCGTCAGCGGACGCAGTCGAACCTTCAGCACGTCCACATCGCCGCTGAGCACGGGTGTGCCCACGGGCCCCGTGAGCGTCAGGTCCATGTCCACGATCGAGTCGAATCCCTCCGGGTAGCGGAGTCGCATCGAACGGCCCCGCGCCGTGAGGTTGAACTCCGATGGGAGATAGCCATCGAGGCCAATCGTCCCGCCGAACGCGACGTCGCCGCTGCCGATGCGCCCATGCAGATCGATGGGTCTGATCGTGTTCGACACCACTTCGATCCGCCCGTTGACGGCTTCGAGACCGTGCGGCGAATCGAACGGACGCAGGCGGCCGTCTGTAATCGTCGCGCTGCCGGACAGTCGCGGCGCGTCGAACGACCCGGTGACCGCGGCATTGACGGACGCGCCGCCTGACGCAACAAGATCGCGGTACTTCAGCTGCAGGATCGACAGGCTGGCGTCGCCGTTGGCCTTGATGTCGACGGTGCGCGTGCCCGAATCGACCGACCCCGTCAGCGTGAGATTCGTGTTGCTGCCCTTCAGCTTCAGTGACGCGAGGTTCATCACGCCGTTTTCGAAGCGCAGGCGGAGTGGGCCATCGTTGCTCAGCTCGTAGTCCGCGAGTGTCAGCGACGCGTCGTCGATCGTCGTGTCCACCGCCAGTACCTTCGGCGTCGCCAGCGGCCCCTTCACCGTCATGCTGCCGCCGACGATGATGCGGGCGTAGGGGGAGATGTCCTGGGTCATGACGAACTTCAGGTACGGGTCGAGCGCCGTTTCCTGGAATCGCAGCCGCAGGTCGGACGTGTAGGCGTCGTCGAACGCGATGGTGCCGCTGCCCACGACCTGGAGTCGTCCGGATCCGGCCTGCAGGCGCTCGATGGCCATCACTTTGTTGTTGATGGTGAACCGGCCCGCGACGGCGCCGATGCCCTCGCTGCCGACGAAGAGATCGTCGATCGAGCCGTCGAAGGTATAGATCGGACCGTCAAACGATCCGGCGCCCGTCGCCTTGAACTTCAACCGCCCGCTCAAGGGCGCAGAAGGCACCTTGAAGTTCTCGAGTTGCTCCACGTCCACGTTCTCGCCGTCGGCGTTGAACGCGTACGTGCCGTCCCAGCCGATGCGCGCGGCGCCGTGCATGAGGCCGGGCCCCTTGTGCATCTCGATACGGCTCACCCGCAACCCCGTGCCTTCGAGCTCGAGGTCGCCCGTCGCCGAATCGAATGGCTCGTGCCAGGCCTTGCCGTTGTCGATGCGCATGCGCCCGGTCCCGAACATGTTCTTGTAGCGCCCGCGCAGATCGAGATCGACCATGCCGAGCGTGCCTTCCATCGGCCAGTCGTCGAGATTGAACGCATGACGCAGGTCAGCCAGCGGCCAGTTGTTCAAAACCACCTTCGAGTGGATTTCCTCGAGATCGTCACTGCGGAAGCCGAGGGCGTAGCGGCCGTCCGCCACAATCGTGCCGGAGTCCGGGCCCGTGATCGCGCTGTTGGTGATGTCGACGTACTTGTTCTCGATCACCAGATCGGCCTTGGTCTTGCCCCAGGTGACGTCCCACGCACGAATCGACTCGCCATCGAAGCGTCCCGCGATCCGTGGCGACGAGAACCGCCCGGTCATTGCGCCATCGAACGTGCCGCGTCCCGCGACCTCGATAGCGCCGGTCTGGCCGCTGATCGCGGTCATGATGGACGCCAGCAAGTGGTCGCTCTCCTGCCAGTCGTGGCTCGTCACGTGAAACGGGAAATTCGAGCTGCCATCGGCCGCCATGCGACCGCTGTAGGACACATAGGTGTAGGGCGTGGCGGTCCAGCTCGGCTCGAAGGTGGTGCCGCCGGGATCGAAGGTGTAGTGCACTTCCCCGCCCAGCGTCAGCGGCCCCATGCGGCGGTTCGAATCGAACGGCTTCGGCTCCGGCACCGGCGTCAGCGGCACGGCTGGCAGAGTCACGGACGCCAGGGTCACGCCAGCGGGCGCGACGATCGCCGTGGTACCACCACCCCGCTTCGTCGACGCGAAGTGCCCGTTCTGCCATTCCATGGCGAGATCACCCGTGGCTTGCCCGGCGAGCTTCAGTCCGCGCAGGTTCATCAGCCGATCGAGGTTGAACAGATCGAAGTTCGTGTAATCGGCGGCAAAGGCCGCGGTGGCGCCGGTCGGCGTGCCGAGCGGCGACAGCGAATACTCGAAACGTGTGTGTCCGCCGAGCAGGTCCGAGTCCGCGTGCGTCACCACGAAGCGCGTGTTCGTCCAGATCAGCGCGCCGTGCAGGTACCGGAAGTCCAGATCGTTCACCGTCGCCTTGTCGCTTGCAAAATCACCTGCGAGCACGCGCAGGCCTTCCTTCGAGTACGTGAACGATCCGGTGTACTCGCCCTGGCCCCCGAGTCGCCAGGTCTCGTTGGGGAAGAAGATCTCGCGCATGGTCTTGAAGTCGATCGACGAGTTCACGTAGTAGACCTGCTCGGGCCAGCGCGTGAAGTTGATCAGTCCGTTGACGTGCGAGACCGTGCCCTCGGTCTTCAGATCGATGTGTTGCAGCTGCACGCGCGGGCCATCGAGAACGAACCGCGCGCTCATGTCGGTGGCCATGGGCCGATAGCCCAGAATCTGCACGAGCCCCGCGTCGAACTGCACGTGTCCGACGTATTGCTTCAGCGCCTCGGAACGCACGAGGCTGAAGTTCAGGTTGGGTGCGTCCACGCGCCAGGGCGTGCCGTGGTCTTCATAGACGAAGTGCCCGCCCGTGGCGTACGCGAAGTCGACCGTGGTGGTGAACGCCTTGGGCTTGTTCGAGGCCGGAGTCTTCGGCGTGAGCTTCGGGATGTTGTGGATGCCGCCCGGCCAGCTCTCGACCGTCATGTCCCAGTCGATCAGGCGTAGCTCGACGTGAAACTGCGGATGCAGAATGTTCCGAAGCAGGGGCCACCAGTTGAGGTGCAGCGTCACGCGCTTGACGCGCATGAAAGGGCGATCTCCGGGCCGCCGCCCTTCGATCACCAAGTCCTCGATCGCGAAGTCGCCCGGGGTGATCATGGCCGACAGGCGGCCGATGTGCGCGGGACGCTCCAGGTAGTTCGACGCCTGACGCTCGGCGAGCCCGCGCAACTGCGGGAACAGCCGGCCGAGATCGATCGTGAGCACGGTAAACAGGAGGCCCGCAACGATCGCCACGACGAGCGCGAGTCCACGTCGCGCCCAGCGCCGCGTGACGCGCCCGAACCCGTCGCGCGTCGGCGCTGGCGGGTCGGCCTGATCGGCCGGTTCCGGCGCGGGCGGGGGCGTCTCTTCGCTCACAGGTCCAGCTTACCGTAGGCCATCGCCCAGGCCGGGGGCGCAATCCGAAGAGACCGGGTGTGGCAGTTCAAGACGCAAGTCCGAAGAGACCGGGTGTAGCAGTTCAACACCCGGTCTCTTAACCTCCCCGGTCTCTCATTCAATGACGACCAGAAGCCGGCCGGCTTCGACGGAGGTCCCTTCCGTCACCACCACCTCACGCACACGCCCGGCGCGGGCCGCGCGCAGTTCGTTCTCCATCTTCATGGCCTCGACGACAACCAGTCCCTGACGCGCGACCACGTCGTCTCCCGATTGGACGAGCACACGCAGCACCCGGCCGGGCATCGGCGCCGTAATCCGCTGTTGCCCTTGGCCAGCGCCCGCTGATTCGCCCTGTCGCCGCCGGCGACCGTCGACGAGCACGGGCACGTCGACCCCGGGGAATTGAATCAGGTACTCGCCATTCGGCCGGGTCGTCACGGCGGGATCCGCCATCCGGCCGTCGTCGAACGCCAGCGACAGGCCGAGCGCTGTCGGTCGGCTGTCCACCACGTACACGCGCGCCGGCTGATCGCCCTCGAGATCGCGAATCGCCACGCGAAACCGGCCGCCACCGCGTGCCACGTCACCCACCGGCTCGATGCTGACGGCGCACCGATGTCCGTCCACGTCGGTTTCGAACGTCATCGGAGCCCGTCCAGCCGGCTGGCTCGTCGCCATGCCGTGGTCCCGCCGTTCGCCGATTCGCCAGGAGCGTGATGCGCGCGCGCCCAGGACGTGAGCGCCGCCGCGATGGCCGCATCCTCCCGGTCGGTGGCCGTTGGGACCACGAACGGACCGTCGCGGTCGACGAGCAGCGCATCGAGGTAGGTCGTGCTGAACTGCGCCGCCGCGAACTCGGGCTGCCGCACGAGCCACCGAAAAAATGGCAACGTCGTCTGCACACCGACGACGCGGTATTCGTCGAGCGCCCGCGTGAGGCGCTGGATGGCCTGGGGGCGCGACTCGCCCCACACGATCAGCTTCGCGATGAGGGCATCGTAGAACAGCGGCACGTCGAATCCGGCTTCGACGCCGCGGTCGTCGCGAACGCCCGGTCCGCCCGGCACCGTCACGTCCCGCACGAGGCCGGGCGATGGCAGGAAGCCGCGATCGGGGTCTTCAGCGTAGATGCGACACTCGATCGCGTGGCCGCGTGGCGTCAGCGCCCGATCGGGCGACACCGTGAGACGCTCGCCGAGCGCGATCCGCAATTGCCACTGGACGAGATCGATCCCTGTCACCGCCTCGGTGACCGGATGCTCGACCTGCAGACGCGTGTTCATCTCGAGGAAGTAGAACGCGCCGGATTCGTCGAGCAGGAACTCAATCGTCCCGGCATTCGTGTAGCCCGCGGCGCTGGCCACACGCGCGGCTGCTTCAGCCATCGCCGCCCGCGTCTCGGGATCGAGCACGGGCGATGGCGACTCTTCGACCACTTTCTGGTGCCGGCGTTGAATCGAACATTCGCGTTCGACGAACGGCAGCATGGTGCCGTGGGCATCGCCCAGCAGCTGGATCTCGATGTGGCGCGGATGGACGATGCGTCGTTCGAGATACACCGAGCCGTCGCCGAATGCGGCCCTGGCCTCTGAACGCGCGAGGCGCAGGGCTGGAAGCAGGGCGTCGGCGGCCGCGACCGTGCGCATGCCCTTGCCACCACCGCCGGCCACCGCCTTCACCAGCAGCGGATATCCGATCGTCGCCGCCGCCTCGACCACGTCCTTGTCTGTCGCCTGTTCGTCGAACGGCGCGGCCGTGCCTGGCACGACGGGCACGCCGACGCGCCTCGCGACATCGCGCGCGGCCGTCTTGCCGCCCATGAGCGCAATCGCCTGCGGCGAGGGGCCCACGAACGTGAGTTTCGCATCCGCACAGGCCTGCGCGAACGACGCGTTCTCCGCGAGGAAGCCGTATCCCGGATGCACGAGCGAGGCACCTGACCGGCGCGCCACGTCGATGATGCGGTCGATCCGCAGATAGCTGTCCGACGCCGGCCCGGCGCCGATGGCATGCGCCTCGTCGGCGAGCCGGACGTGCATGGCGGTGCGATCGCAGTCCGAATAGACCGCCACGGTGCCGTAGCCCATCTCACGGCACGCGCGAATGACGCGCACGGCAATTTCGCCGCGGTTCGCGATCAGAACCTTCATTGACCCTTGAATCGGACGGTGATCATGCGCGTGCGACGTGCCGAGCCTGGGGACGCCGGCTCGAGAAAGCATATGCGATGCGTCTGGCGCCGCACGAACGCCCCGGCCTGGGCGCTGTGTCGTCTACGGCACGTGCGGGAAGTTCGGATTCCAGGCAACCTCCCAGAGGAAGCCGTCCGGATCCGCGAAGTAGCCCGAGTATCCGCCCCACTCCGCATGCTGCCCGGGTTTGACGATGCGTCCGCCGTGGTGCGCGACGTGCGCGAGCAGCGCATCGACGTCAGGAGCCGTGCGGACGTTGTGCGCCAGCGAGAAGCCCGGAAAGCCGCTGCGCTCCGCGGCCACGCCCGCGTCGGCCGCGAGCAACGTTCGTGGGTAGAGACTCAGCCACGTCCGGCCGAGCTCGAAGAAGGCCACGTCTGCACCAGGCGGCATGGGAATGCGCGGCAGGTGCAGCACGTCCTCGTAGAAGGCGGCCGATCGTTGAAGGTCCTCTACGCCAAGGGTCACGAAGCTGAGTCGGGCATCCATA
>JBDTNQ010000010.1:0-60041 GCA_039933635.1 Acidobacteriota bacterium | reverse complement strand
CGGCCGTTGGCGTGGGGCGTCCGGCGCGAATCGCGATGGTCCCGGATTTCACGAAGAGCTTGGCGGCGCCAATGCCCTCTTCGGGCACGCCATCGGCGACGTCGCGTAAATCGATGATGACGCCGTTTGTCGCGGCCGGGCCCGTCGCGGCGACGGCGGCGCGGAGTGCGTCAGCGGCGCCTGGACCAAAGCTCGTCACGCGCACGTAGGCCTGGCCCCCGGGGAGGCGCTTTCCTTCGGCGCGGTCGGTCTTCGCCACCTCGCGCGTCAGCTCGACCGGGTGCGGATCGCCCGTGTTCCCATTGCGGATGATGAGCAGCGTCACCTTTGATCCTGGCGCGCCGTGCAGGAGCCGGTTGCCGGCGAACGCCGACATGTCACGCGTCGCCGTGTCACCAATCGCTCGAATGAAATCGCCCGTCTGAAGTCCGGCGCGCTGCGCGGGTGAGCCGTCGCGCACGCCGATGATGCGGAGATAGAACTGTCGGGTGATGACCAACCCGAGCTCGCCCTCGGGAAGGACCGCCTTCGCGTCGATGGCTCGCACTTCGTCGGGCGTGAGGTAGGAGGTGTCCGGATCGAGGCCATCGACCAGCCCCTTCATCGCGCCATCCATGACCTTGTCGATGTTCGGCTGCTCGACGTACGCGTTCAGGATCAGCCGCACGACGTCCTCGAACACCCGCAGGTGAGGCAGCCCCTGCTGTCTCGGTGCCCGGACGGCGCCGAACAGGCCGCCAACGGCAACGAGGACGACCAGCGGCGTCGAGATCAGAAACACCAGCACGCGGGCGCGACGGGACATAGATGTCCATTATGACATCGGATCATCGGGAGATCGGATCATCGGGTGATTGCAACGGGACATCGATGTTGGGGGGAATTCATCGGGCAATGTTTCGATCCTTCGGGCCATCGGGCTTGTCATATCCTGTGCACCATGCGCTTTCTTGGCGTCGACTACGGCCGAAAGCGAATCGGCCTGGCGTTGTCGGACGCGACAGGTACGCTCGCCCGGCCCTGGGAAACCATCGGCGCCGGGGCGACGCCCGCCGCCTCGGCGCGCCTGGTGCGATCACGTGTCGAGCGGTTCGCCCGCGAGACGCTGGGAGACGAGCCCATTGAGGCGATCGTCGTGGGACTGCCTCGCCGACTGAACGGCACGGACAACGAACAGACGGCCGGCGCCCGGACGTTTGCGGCCGTGCTGGCTGATGTGACGGGCATACCAGTTCACCTCCAGGACGAGCGGCTGACCAGCCACGAGGCCGAGATGCGGCTGAGCGAACAGGAGCGCGACTGGCGCGCGCGGAAGGAAAAGCTGGACGCGGCAGCCGCGGCCATCATCCTTCAGGACTATCTGGACGCGCATGCCAGCGACGCGGCGCGCGACAACGCATCAAGATCAACATGATCAGACGTCTGGCCCTTCTGGTGTTCGTGGTGGTGCTGGCGGCGGCCGGCGCGGCGGCGTGGATCTACGTCCGTACCGACAGGCCATATCGAGGATTCGCTGAGCCCGAAGTATTCGTCGACCTGCCCCAGGGCGTAGGTGTGCAGGGCATCGCCGTCCGTCTCGCGGCCGCCGGAGTCGTCCCGGACGCGCTGACCTTTCGGGTGGCGGCCCGGTTATCGGGTGCCGAGCGCCGGTTGCAGGCAGGCGAGTACCGCTTTGCCGAGGAAGCCTCGCCCTCCGAGATCGTCGCGCGGCTGGCGCGCGGCGATGTCGCGAGGAAGAATCTGACCTTCCCGGAGGGCTTGACCATCCGTGAGATGGGCGCGATCTTCGAGAACAGCGGGCTGGGCACTGCCCGTGAATTCACCACGGCCGCTTCCGACGCCCGCCTGGTCGCGGACCTCGATCCCGACGCGCGCACCCTGGAGGGTTTCCTGTTTCCGGACACCTATGCGCTGTCGCGTCGCGCGACCGCCGAGGCGGCCGTGCAGGCCATGGTGGCCCGGTTCGATCGCGCCTTCGACACCGACCTGCGTGCAGCGGCCACCGCCGAAGGCCTGTCGCCGCGCGAGGTCGTGACGCTCGCCTCGATCGTGGAAAAGGAGACTGCCGCGTCCGAGGAACGACCGCTGGTGGCCGCTGTCTATCGCAACCGCCTCAAGATCGGCATGCCGCTCCAGTGCGATCCGACCGTCATCTACGCGATCATGCGCGCCGGGCGCTGGCGCGGCAACCTGACGAAACAGGACCTCCAGATGGACTCGGCCTACAACACCTACCGGCATGCGGGTCTGCCGCCAGGCCCCATCGCCTCACCAGGTCGCGCGTCCCTCGAAGCGGCCATCCACCCAGCCGACGTGCCCTATCTGTACTTCGTCAGCCGCAACGACGGCACCCACGCCTTCGCCGCCACGCTCGCCGAGCATGCGCGGAATGTGGAGCGCTGGCAGGTGCAGTACTTCAGGAACAAGCAGCGAGGGCGGTGACCGTCGCGCGGCGCGCGGCTAGTTTCCCCACTTCAACTTCTCCCGCAGCATGTCGAAGTACGTGCGCGGGGACGTGTGAAGCAGGCGAAGCAGGCGGGTGGCGCGGAACACGTCGACGATGTCGCCGGTTGTCAGGGGGACGCCGAGCTGGCCATCGAAGGTCACGAGCAGATCGGACTGCGGTTCGATGACCGGATGGAGTTCGATCCGGGCCGACGCGGGCAGCACCAGCGGTCGATGCGTTAGCGTGTGCGGGGCGATCGGGGTCAGGACGAGGGCGTCGAGTGCCGGGTGCACGATCGGGCCGCCGGCTGACAGGTTGTAGGCCGTCGAGCCGGTGGCTGTGGCGACGATGAGGCCGTCCGCCTTGACGTGACAGACGAACTGTCCGTCCACGCGCACGTCGATTTCGATCATTCGCGAGAGCGCGCCGCGGGTCACGACGATGTCGTTGAGTGCCACGCGCGGCGTCACGCCAGCGTCGCGCCGGACGGCGCCCGCCAGCATCAGGCGCGTCTCGACGTGCGTGCGTCCGGCCAGCAGTGCGTCGAACGCGGTCGTCATCTCGGCGCGGCCGACTTCCGTCAGAAACCCGAGCCGGCCGAGATTGATGCCGAGCAGCGGCGCGTCACCGTCAGAATTGGCCACCGCACGCGCCGCATTGAGCAGTGTGCCGTCGCCGCCGAACGCGATCACCACATCAGCCGACGACGCCAGGTGCTCGCGCGCGACCGTGCCCCACCGCGCTGCGATGCCGGCAGCCTGCGCGCTCGTCGCCTCCACGACCGGCGTGCACCCGCGCTGTTCCAACCACGCCGCGGCTTCAATCAGCGCTTCCAGCGCGGCTGGCAACGTCTGACGCGCGATGAGCGCAGCGCGACGAACGGCGAGGGGGGCGTCAGTCATGGTGAGCGAGCAGCATCAGAAACTCGCGGTTGCCCTCGGCGCCGGTGATAGGCGAGGGCTCGAGCCCGAGCCGCACCAATCCTACCTGATGCGCCTCCGTCGTGACCCGTTCGACCACCCGCGCGTGGACCGCCGGATCCCGCACGATGCCGCCTGTGCCGACGTCAGCCCGTCCCGCCTCGAACTGCGGCTTCACGAGGACGATCAATCGTCCGTCCGGCGCGAGCAGCCGTGGTACCACCGGGAGGATGTGCTTCAGCGAAATGAACGACACATCAACGGTGGCGATATCGAAGGTGCGATGTTCCTCGGGTAAGGCTGCCGGCGTCAGATAGCGGGCGTTGACCCGCTCCAGACACAACACGCGGGGATCGGTACGGAGCCGCCAGTCCAGTTGGTTTTCGCCCACGTCGATGGCGACGACATGCGCCGCGCCACGGGAGAGCAGCACGTCGGTAAACCCGCCGGTGGACGCGCCGATATCGAGCGCCCGGCGGCCTGTGGCGTCGATGTGGAAGATCGTCAGCGCGTGGTCGAGCTTGATCCCGCCGCGTCCGACCCACGGATGGTCAGCCTGCTTCAACTCCACGACCGCTTCGTGGTCCACCGCCGTTCCGGCCTTCACCACGGACGTGCCGTTGACCGTGACCTCGCCTGCCAGAATCAGTGCGCGCGCCCGCTCCCGCGTCGCCACGAGGCCGCGCGAGACGAGGAGGAGATCAAGGCGGGACTTAGGTGACTTCGACATGAACGAGACAACTCACGACCGTGGTGAGTTGTTCACTTCTTCCGGTCCAGGCTCCAATCCGCAATTTCATCGAGCCGGCCTTGCAGGCCGTGCGCGGCAAGGGCCGCGTGGGCGCGGGCGATGCAGGCGGCGGCGAGATCCTTGGAATGAGCGAGGCCATGGAGCGCTGGAAACGTTGGTTTGCCCGCGGCCGCGTCCTTGCCCACGGTCTTGCCGAGCGCGTCGTTCGAGCCTTCGACGTCGAGGATGTCGTCGATGATCTGGAACGCGAGGCCGAGTTCTTTCGCGTAGGTATCGATTGCGGCGATCGCTGCGTCGCCGCCGCCGGCCAGCACGGCGCCCATCGTCGCCGCGGCACGAATGAGTGCGCCAGTCTTGCGCAGGTGCATGTCCTCGAGGCTCGACGCGTCGAACGTGGCGCCGTCGCCGACGGCCGCCAGATCGATGGCTTGTCCACCCACCATTCCGCTGCTCCCCGCGGCGCGCGCGAGGATGCCGAGTGCGCGCAGACGACGATCGGGCGATGCGATCGGAACGCCGGCGGGTGTGGCCGTCTGGGCATCGCCCGCGAGCACGCTGAACGCATCGGTCAGGAGACCGTCTCCGGCGAGAATGGCGATGCCGTCGCCATAGACGACGTGCGTCGTCTTGCGGCCGCGACGCCAGTCATCGTTGTCCATGGCCGGCAGGTCATCGTGCACCAGCGAGTACGAGTGGATCATCTCGACCGCGCAGGCGGCGGGCATCGCCAGCGCGTGGGCATCTTGGGCCGGCACGCCCTGTGTGCGGCCGACGGCTTCTGCGGCGGCGAGCGTGAGGATCGGCCGCAGGCGCTTGCCGGGTGCCACGAGAGAATAGCGGATGGCTTCAGCCACGGCGGGTGGTGCGGCGGAGGAGGCGATCACGCGCTCGAGCGCGGCCTCGATCTCCGCGCGCCAGGCCTCGAGATACTCGGGCATCACCGCTCTGCGTCGTCGAGGTCAATGAGCTGCGACGCGTCACGCAGTTCGCCGCGCTCTGTGAGTTGTTCGATCCGCCGTTCGGCGGATCCGAGCTGATCGTGGCAGTAGCGCGACAACGACACGCCGCGTTCGAACAGCGCGAGAGACTTGTCGAGAGGCAGGTCGCCGTCCTCGAGTTGCTTGACGATGCGTTCGAGTTCGGCGATGGCCGATTCGAAGTCTTTGATGGTGTCGGGCATGGCGGGCTACAGGCTGCCGTCTGCCGGCCGCACACGACGGGATGCGTGCTGCAGGTGACCGGCTATGGATTCAGGCATCGGGCTTCTGGTCCTGCACTTCACACGTGATCTCGCCCTCGGCGAGGCGCACGTGCACGGTGTCTCCGGACACCACGGTCGACGATGAACGAATGATACTCGTCCGCGCCGCATTCCAACAGACGGCGTAGCCGCGGCCGAGCACGGCGAGCGGACTCAGCGCGTCGAGTCTCGCGGCGAGGGTCGACGCGCGCGTCGCGGCGGCCTGGCGCCGCCGCGCGGCCGCGGCGAACAGCCGTCCGTCGGCCGTGGCGATCCGGGTTCGGAGCGCGCCGACGACGACGCGCAGGTCGCGCGCTTCGAGGCGCCGGCGCAGCGCCTCGAAGCGCTGGGTCTGCCGGGCCAGCCGCGACGCCACGGCGCGCTCGGCCCGTCGCGACCACTGGCGGACGTCGCGGTCGCGGAGCATGAGCCGCGTCGGCCACTGCGTGAGTCGCGAGTCGAGGCGCGCCGCCAGTTGCTGGCGGCGCGCCACGCCGAGATCCATGACCGCGCGGAGCCGGCGCTCGGCGCGGTCGATGCGCGCGCGGAAGTTGTCCGCGCGATCGACGACGAGCTCGGCCGCGTTCGAGGGCGTGGCCGCCCGCAGATCCGCGACGAAGTCGGCGATGGTGAAGTCGACTTCATGGCCGACCGCGGAGATGATCGGCACCGGTGACGCGACGATCGCCCGCGCGAGCCGCTCGTCGTTGAACGCCCAGAGATCCTCGGCCGATCCGCCGCCGCGGCCGATGATGACGACGTCCACGTCGGGCACCTTCACGATGGCGCGGAGGGCGCGCACGAGATCCTCGGCCGCGCCGTCGCCCTGCACCCGCGCCGCGCGAAGCACGACGCGGACGTTGGCGTGCCGTGAAAGCAGCACGCGCAGGATGTCGCGGATGGCCGCGCCGTCGAGCGAGGTGACGACGCCGATGCGGCGGGGCAGCGTCGGCAGCGCCCGTTTGCGTGCGCTGTCGAACAGGCCTTCCCCCTGCAGTTTCCGCTTCAATTGTTCGAACGCGGCCTGCAGAGCCCCGAGCCCGTGCGGTTCGAGCGCGTCGCAAACGATCTGATATTCGCCCTTGGCGTCGTAGACGCCGAGACGCCCGCGCGCGATCACGCGCATGCCATCCTCGGGCTTGAATTTGAGCGTGCGAACGGTGGTGCGGAACATCACCGCGCGCAACTGGGCGCGGTCGTCCTTCAGCGTGAAGTACAGATGTCCCGAACTCCACTGACGGCAATTCGAAATCTCACCTTCGACGACCAGAGATGCGAACGCATCCTCGAGAATGTCGCGGATGCCCGCCGTGACTTCGCTCACCGTCAGTGGGCGAACCACCGCGGGAGGCGCCGGCTCATCGTCGAAGGGCAGGCCGTGCCAGTCCGCCATCGCAGTTACCGGGACGGAACGGGTTGCGCGATCAGGGCCTCGATGTCCTCAGCGGACAAACTGAGGCGGTCGATGCTGACCGCGCGCCTTGTGGCTTCGTCGGCCGTCACGACGACGCCGTGCAGGCGCGGATTCTCGGTGGCCGTCTCGAACCTCTGGGGCAGGCCCGTCAGGAACCGGGCGAGCACGGCGCGGCGGTCGACCCCGATGACTGAGTCGTGTGGTCCGGTCATGCCGACGTCGGTGATGTAGGCGGTGCCCTGGGGCAGGATGCGCGAGTCCGCGGTCTGCACGTGGGTGTGAGTGCCCACGACAGCCGTCGCGTGTCCGTCCAGATGCCAGCCCATCGCCACCTTCTCGGAGGTGGCTTCGGCGTGGAAGTCGACGAATACGAGCGGGGCCTCGTCGCGGATGGCATCAATCTCCGCGAGCGCGAGCGCGAACGGATCGTCCAGCGCGGTCATGAAGACACGGCCGATGAGGTTGATGACCGCCACCTTCACGCCATTGGTCGCCTGGACGACGATCCGGCCGTGCCCGGGTGTGCCAGCGGGAAAGTTGGCCGGTCGCAGCAGCCGCGGCTGATGGGACAGGTACGGGACGATTTCCTTCTTGTCCCAGGAGTGATTGCCTCCCGTAATGACGTGCACCCCGTACTCGAAGAGGTCGTCGGCGATGTCCGGTGTGATACCGAAGCCGGCCGCAGAGTTCTCGCCGTTCACGATGACCAGGTCGACCTGATGATGCGCGACAAGGGCCGAGAGGCCTCGGCGCACGAGCTCGCGCCCCGGTTTGCCGACGATGTCACCGATGAAGAGCAGACGCGTCACGGTTCCCGCTCCACGACAATCTTGAGCACGCGGCCGCGACGATCCTCGACGCGCGGCAGAACCACGCGAAGCAGGCCGCCGTTGACCACGGCGCGCGCGCGGGCGGCGTCGAACGCGCCGGCCAGGCGCACGGCACGCGCAAACCGACCGTAGCTGCGCTCAGCCAGATGAAACCGCACGTTGGGATCGACGGGGGTGGCCAGCTTGGCGCCCACGACGAGGAGGGTGCTGCGACGGACGGCGATGCGCAGTGATTCGGCGGGCACGCCCGGCACGTCGACGATGACCTCGATAGCGTCCGCTGTTTCGAGGACATCCAGGGGTGGGCGGCAGTCCGCGGTAACCGCGGCCGCCCCGGGGACTTCCTTGTCGATCTCCACCAAAAGGCGCCTGGCGTCGTCGGCCAGATCCGCCGCTGCCTGATAGGGAGGTTCGGTCACTCACTCATCATAGCAAGGGCAGTATTTTCAGGGCACGAGCCATGTGGATAAGCCATGAGTGTAATCACATCATATAATATGCATTGACACGAATCACTTTATTCCCGACAATGACCCCGGCGTCCTCGCGCGGTGCGCTGTGCGGCGCCACATTCAACTGGAGGTTGATCGCCATGACACTCACTCGTTGGAGCCCCGTTTCCGGACTCGCCGCGCTCGAGATCGATCGGCTCAACCGGATGTTCGACGTCGCGTTTCGCGGCGAACCGCTGTCGAGCGGCGGCTGGGTGCCGCTGGTGGACATCATCGAGACCGCCGGGCAGGAACTCGTCGTGAAGGCGGATCTGCCGGAGATGAACCGTGAGGACATCAAGATCTCGTTCGAGAACAACGTCCTCACCATTGAAGGCGAGCGCAAGCTGGCCGTGCCGGAGAACCGGGAACAGCATCACCGCGTCGAGCGCGGCTATGGTGCGTTCCGTCGCAGCTTCACCATGCCGTCGTTTGTGGATGGAGCCGCGATCGTCGCCGACTACCAGGACGGCGTGCTTACCGTGAAACTCCCGCGCCGCGCCGAGACGCGCCCCCGCCAGATTCAGATCAGCTGACCATGAGGACACCGGGAGTTGTGAGCAACTCCCGGTGTCGCCGTCCACCGAGAGTTGCTCCGAACTCCCGGTGCCGCTACGCTCAGTGCGCGTGACGTTTGTCAGGGCGCTGCTCGGCGCACATCTGTTCTGCGCCGCTGGCGCGACCGTCTGTTTCTGGTCCGCGGCCCTGGCGGCGAAGGGCCAGCGTCTCCATCGCGCGTCAGGATTCTGGTTCGCCCGGTTCGTCTATCTCACCGCCACGACCGGGGCCACACTCGCCGTTATCCGGCTGGTCGCGCTGCGCCACGCCGACGCCGCCGACGTTCCTGCGGCAATCATCGAGCAGCAGACGATGTGGCTGGTGCTGTACGTGCTGCTGATCATCGTCACGCCGGTGCAGCATGGAATTGCCGTGATCGCTGCGGGGCGACTGCCCCGGGCGGTTCGGTCCCGCAGACACATCACGCTGAACATCCTGTCGATGCTCGGCTCGGTGGTGATCTTGACGGCCTCATTGCTGTGGGGCCGGTGGCTGTTCTTGATCGTGGCCCCAATCGGGCTCATCGTCGGGTTGCGAAATCTGAACTACGCGATCCGGGCCACGTCGGGCCGTCGGGACTGGGAGCGCGAACATCTGACGAGCCAGTTGACGGCGGGTATCACGCTCCATACCGCACTGCTCGTGTTCGGCACGTCACGCACGCTCGGTCTTCAGTTGACTGGATTCGGATCCCTGTGGCCGTGGACGGTGCCGGCGCTGGTGGGGCTGCCTTTGATTGTGTGGTGGCGGCGCAGGCGTTAGGCTCGCTGGTCCTTCCATTCCGTCACGCGCTCGTATGCGTCCCCAATTCTGAAGAGCGTCGCTTCGTCCCACGCGCGGCCCGTCAGCTGGAGTCCGGTTGGCAGGCGGTCGGGCGTGAATCCGGACGGGATGCTGATCGCGGGTAGCCCCGCGAGGGGTGCGCTCACGGTGAAGATGTCTTCGAGATACATCTGCATGGGATCGGCCGTCTTCGCGCCCAGTTTGAAGGCCGCCGTCGGCGTCGTGGGCAGTGCGACCGCGTCGACCGTCGCGAACGCCTGTTCGAAGTCGCGCCGGATGAGCGTACGCACCTGCTGGGCCTTGAGGTAGTACGCGTCGTAGTAGCCGGCGCTCAACACGTAGGTGCCGAGCATGATGCGGCGTTTGACCTCATCGCCAAAGCCCGCATCTCGGGTGCGGTCGTACATCTCGCCAAGCGTCTTCGCGCCAGGCACACGCAGGCCGTAGCGGACGCCGTCGTACCGCGCGAGGTTCGAGCTGGCTTCGGCCGTGGCCACCAGGTAATAGGTGGGAATGGCCATGCGACTGTGGGGCAGGTCCACGTCGAGGATCAAGGCGCCGAGTCGTCCCAATGTCTGCAGGCTCGCCTCGAACGTGGCGAGCACGTGGTCGTCGATGCCGGCTGTCAGGAGTGCCCGCGGCACGCCAATGCGGAGACCCCGGATGTTCCCCGTGAGTGCTGAGGAAAAGGAGGGGACCGGCAAGTTGGCCGCCGTTGAGTCCCGGGGATCGGCACCGCTGATGGCTTCGAGGCACAACGCTGCGTCGGCCACGGTGCGCGCGAAGGGGCCGATCTGATCGAGCGACGACGCGAACGCGATCAGCCCGTAGCGCGACACGCGTCCATACGTGGGCTTGAGACCGACGACCCCACAGAAGGCCGCGGGCTGACGGATCGATCCGCCGGTGTCTGACCCGAGCGCGAGAGGCGTGAGGCCCGCCGCGACGGCCACCGCGGAGCCACCGCTCGAGCCCCCGGGTGTCCGGTCAGTCGCCCACGGGTTGCGGGCGGGTCCGAACGCAGAGTTCTCGGTCGACGAGCCCATCGAAAACTCGTCGCAGATCGTCTTGCCGACGATGACAGCGCCGGCCGCTTCGAGCTTTTCCACGACGGTCGCATCGAACGGCGACCGGTACTGCTCGAGCATCTTCGAGCCGGCCGTCGTGATCGTGCCCTGCACGGCCATGTTGTCTTTGAGGGCAACGGGGACGCCGTGGAGCGGGCCCCGTGGCGCGCGGATTGCGTCGAGCGCGCGGGCACGTGCCAGGGCGCGATCGGTTTCGACCGTGTGAAACGCGTGCAGCGCCTCATTCCTGGTTGCGATGCGTCCGAGTGCGTCGCGGCACGCCTCTTCGGCGGAGAGGGTGCCAGCGGCAATCGCGTCGCGCAGGCCGGTAGCGGTGAGGTTCTCGGTGGCCATGCCTAAAGAACCTTCGGAACCTTGAACAGGCCGGAGCGCACGGTTGTCTCTGGCGCGCCTTCAAGGATGACGTCGCGTGCGAGCGAGGGGCGTGGCTCGTCCTCGCGCCAGACCTGGCTATCCGCCAGCGGGTGTGAGGTGGGCGGCACACCGGTCGTGTCGACCTGCTGGAGCTGATCGGCGTAGGTCAGGATGTCCCGCAATTGCCGCGAGAAGCGTTCGACTTCGTCAGGCGTCAGTTCCAGGCGGGCCAACGCGGCAATCTTGCGGACGTCGAGATCAGGAGGGGTGTCGGGCATGAAGCTTCAGGATGCTAGCCCGAAGTGTCCGCGAGGCTCAACAACGGCGATGATTCGGGCTTTGTGAAGGTTCGGGCTAGCATGGGCGTTCGGGCATGGACGTCTACCTGGTGCCATCGGGCCGCATGAATCACGAGTTGTACTGCGAAGTCACCGCGGTCGTCATCGACGGGCGACCCACGGCGCCGGCGTCGTTGTGGCAACGCATGTCCCAGGTGTTTCACCGTTTGCTGGCCGAGGGCGAGCGTGTGCGCGATGCCCCACACGACTCGCCAGCTTCACACAGCCGCGCGCGCCGGTTCGTCACACGCAAGCTGGCCGAGGCCGTGGCTGAGCAGCGGCTGCTCTGGAATCTGCGGGGCCAAACGGAGGTCGAGCTGTTGCACCCGGACGACATGCCGTCCCAGGTGGCCGTCGATGAGACTCGCCGCCTCGTGGGTGCTGATCGTGACAAACACCGGCGGTGGGCCGTCATCGATGGACTGCTGATCCTGATCAGCGCCCCGTTTGCGCTGCTGCCGGGCCCGAATGTTCTCGCGTACTACTTCATCTTCCGCACGGTCGGGCACGTCCTCTCCATGCGGGGCGCGCAACAGGGCTTGTCGGTGATCCGCTGGAATGCGCGGCCATCGGCTCCGTTGACAGAGCTGCGCCAGGCGCTGACGATGCCCCCCGAAGCACGCTGCTCCCGCATCGACGCCATTGCTGCCACGCTCGGCCTGGAGCGGCTGGCGACGTTCGTCGAGAAGATCACCGGGATCTGACGCGCGTCGCAACCGCACCTGGCGAATCTGGAGGACCCGACGTTATATACTCGCCGCCGCTGTGACCCTCGCTGAACTGGCCACGCGGATCGGCTGCCGGGTTGATGGCGATGGCACCCTTGACGTCCGTCGGGTGGCGAGTCTCGATGACGCCGAAGAGGGCGACGTCACCTTCCTGCACAATCCGAGATACGCGCCGCGCGTCGCGGCGACCCGCGCGTCCGCGATCATTGCCGATGAGCGGCTGAGCGGCGCACCCTGCACGATCCTGCGGACGTCGAATCCGTATCTCGCCTTCGCGGAAGCCGTGGTGGTGCTCACGCCACCATCGCCACCGCCGGTCGGGATCAGCCCCTTGGCGTTCGTCGCCGCGTCGGCCACCGTGGCGCCGGACGTGTCGATCGCGCCGTTCGCCTGCATCGGCGAGCACGCCTGCATTGGGGCGCGGGTGGTCATCGAGTCGCATGCGGTGGTTGGCGCGAATGTGACGGTGGGAGACGACACCGTGATTCGCGCGCACGTGTCCGTCCGTCCCGGGGTGGTGCTGGGCGCTCGCGTTCACGTGCAGGACGGCGCCGTCATCGGCAGCGACGGCTTTGGTTTTGCCCATCGTCCTGACGGATCGCACCAGAAGATTCCGCAGGTCGGTCGCGTGGTGATCGAGGACGACGTGGAGATTGGGGCGCTGTGCGCCATCGATCGCCCCGCGGTTGGCGAAACCCGGATCGGTGCTGGCACGAAGGTGGACAATCTCGTCCAGATTGCGCACGGCGTTCGCATCGGCCGCGATGTGCTCATGGCCGCGCAGGCTGGCGTCGCGGGCAGTACGACGATTGGCGACGGCGTGATCATGGCCGGCCAGTCGGGAGCGACCGGACATATCGAGTTGGGCGCCGGGGCGAAGCTCGGCGCCAAATCCGTCGCCACGAAGGACGTCCCGCCCGGCGAACATGTCGCGGGGATTCCCGCCGTGCCCGTCGACGAGTGGCGCGAGAGCGTGGCGCTCGTTCGCCGGTTGCCCGCGTTGCGGCGCGTCCTGACCGACCTCGCGAGCCGGCTCGCGGCGCTCGAGCAACGGTTGAAGTGACATAATCGGGCCATGTTGCGCCCATCCTGGCGTCGTGGCGTGGTCGCCGCCATCGCTGCGCTGCTCCTCACGAGTGCCGCCCGCGCGGACATCGTCCGTCCGCCGAAGTTCGACTACAAGATGACGACGCTCGCGAACGGCCTGCAGGTGGTCCTGCTGGAGGATCACTCGACGCCGATCACGCACGTGGCGGTTTGGTATCACGTCGGGTCGAAGGACGAGAAGCCGGGGCGCACAGGATTTGCCCATCTGTTCGAGCATCTGATGTTCAAGGGGTCGAAGAACATCAAGCCCGATCAACACCCGTCGTGGATCACGAGCATCGGCGGCGAGGCCAACGCGGAAACCGACGAGGACTCGACCATCTACTGGGAGACCGTTCCGGCGCAGCACCTGCCGCTCGCCTTGTGGCTCGAAGCCGATCGCATGGCGTCGCTCGACGTGAGCGAGGACAAGTTCAAGACGGAGCGCGAGGTGGTGAAGGAAGAACGGCGGATGCGCTACGAGAATCAGCCGTTTGGTCGTCTGCAGGAGATCATTTTCGACAAGGCGTTCACGACGCACCCCTACAGGCACCAGACGATTGGGAGCATGGAGGACCTGGAGGCCGCGTCGATCGGCGACGTCCGTGAGTTCTATCGGACGTACTACGTGCCGAACAACGCCACCATGGTCCTCGTCGGTGATTTCGACACCGGTGAGGCGATGAACCTCGTGGAACGGTACCTGGGCCGTGTGCCACGCGGTCGGACGGTGCCGCGTGACATCCCACGGGAACCGCAGCACACGGCCGAATCGCGGTTCACCGTATCGGAATCCTGGCCGCTGCCGGCCGTCGTGGTGTCGTATCACATCACCTACGATGGGCATCCCGACGCGTACCCGCTGCATATCCTCGCCAAGATTCTCTCGGACGGCGACAGCTCGCGGTTGTATCAGGCACTCGTCTACGAACAGCAGGTCGCGCTTGCGGCGTTTGGCGAGGCGAAGCTGATTGAGCACCCGAATCTGTTCTTCGCCGTGGCGATTGTGCAGCCCGGCAACAACCCCGCATCCGTGCAGCAGGAGTTGCTGCGCCAGGTCGATCGCGTCAAGACGGAAGGGGTGACGGCTGACGAACTCAACCGCGCGAAGCGGCAGTTTGCGCGCGACTACATCCTGGGGCGCGAGTCCGTCCGCCAGAAGGCGCTGCACCTTGGCCACGCGGCGGTGATTCACAATGACATCAAGACGGCCGACGGTGAGTTCGACCTCTTTCAGAACGTGAGTCTGGCCGATGTCCAGCGCGTTGCGAATACCTACTTCACGCCTGAGAATCGCATGCTGTTGACCGTGATGCCGCAGACCGGCCCGTCGGTGGGAGGGAACGGCCGATGAGTCGTCTGGCGAAGATTCTCGGGGCGGGTGTCGCGCTTGCTGCGGTGCTCGCCGTGCACGCAGCCGCCGCGCAGGTGTGGCCCAGCGAAGGACCACCACCGCCGCTGGCGGCGCGCCGGGTGAAGTTCCCGTCATACAAGATCAAGACGCTGGCCAACGGACTGCAGGTGCTGTTCGTCCCGTACCACGAGCAGCCGTCGCTGAGCTATCGGTTGCTCGTCCGCGCGGGTGCTGTCCAGGAACCCGGTGACAAGCCTGGGGTGGCGAGCTTCGTGGCGGCGATGCTGAATCAGGGGACGACCTCGCGGTCCGCGAAGGAAATCGCGAACACGATCGATTCCGCTGGGGGATTCCTGGGCGTCGGGTCGGGCAACGAGCTGACCTTTGTCAACGGCGCGGTCATCAAAGATCAGACCGATGCCGCGCTGGCGCTCGTCGCCGATGTGGCCCAGCGGCCCGCGTTCGCTGAGGACGAGATTGCGTTGCAGCGGCGGCAGGCCCTGTCGGCGCTGCAGGTCGGCTACGACGATCCGGAGTACCTCGCCGGTGCGGTCTTCGATCGCATCATCTTCGGCCTGCACCCGTATGGGCGCCCGAACGAGGGCACGCCAGATTCGATCGCCCGGCTCACGCGCGGGGATTTGACGGCCTTTCATCAGCGATGGTTTGCGCCCAACAACGCGCTGCTGGCCCTTGTCGGCGATCTCACCGAGGATGAGGCGTTCGTGGCGGCCGAAAAGGCGTTTGGGTCCTGGGCGCGCCGGGACGTGCCGGACTTCAAACTCGGCGATTTGCCGCCCGCAGCCAAACGGGTGGTTATTGTCGACCGGCCAGGATCGGCGCAAACCGAGATCCGCGTCGGACACCTCGCGATCCCGCGGACGCATCCGGACTACATTCCGTTCGACATGGCGGTCCGGATCCTCGGCGGCGAAGGTGCGAACCGCCTCTTCGGGGTCCTGCGCACCGATCGGGGCCTGACCTACGGGGCGTCGGCCGATCTCCATACATTCAAGGTGAGCGGCGAGGTCGTCGCGGAGACCGACACGCGTTCGGCGGCCACGGGCGAGACGCTGCGGCTGATGGTGGACGAGTTCGCGCGGCTGCAGAAGGAGCCGGTGCACCCGGCTGAGCTTCGTGGCGCGCAGGACTTCATCGCGGGTAATTTCCCGCTGTCGATCGAGTCGTCGTCGGCGATCGCCGAGCAGGTGCTCTCACGGTTGTTCTACGGGCAGAGTCTCGACGAGATCGAGACGTACCTCGATCGCGTGGGCCGTGTCACGACCGAGGACATCCAGCGCGTCTCGCGCCAGTTGCTGAAGCCTGACCAGCTGTCGATCGTGCTCGTTGGCGACGCCGCTGCGTTCGTCGATCAGCTGAGGCGCCTGGGATTCACCGACTACGACCGCATTCCCATTGCCCAGCTCGATCTGGACTCGCCGACCTTACGCAGCACGGCCGGCGGCCGCGTGCCGCCAGCCTGAGGCGATGTCCGCATACACTGCGGCTTCGCGCGGCGACGCCCGCCGCGTTCTGATCTCGTGCGGCGAGGCCTCCGGCGATCTCTATGCGGGCGCGCTGACGCGCGAGCTGCGGCGTCAGGATCCGACGATCAGCGTGGCCGGTTTCGGCGGGCCTCAACTCGCCGCCGCCGGAGCGGAACTGCTCGCCGACTACCGGCGCTTTGCGGTCACGGGCCTCGTGGAAGCGATTCGCGTCCTGCCGCGATCGTGGCGCATGCTGCGGCTCATCGAGGCCGCGGCGCGCGAGAGCCGGCCGGACGTGTTCGTTGCCATCGATTTTCCCGATTTCAACTTCCGCCTGCTGAAGCCCATCCACCAGATGGGGATTCCCATCGTCTACTACATCAGTCCGCAGCTCTGGGCGTGGCGCGCGGGACGCATCAACCAGGTGCGCCGCTACGTGTCGAAGATGCTCGTTATCTTCCCCTTCGAGGTCGACGTCTATGAGCGCGCCGGCGTGCCCGTCGAGTTCGTCGGACATCCGCTTCTCGAACTGGCATCAGCGACGCAGCCCCGGGAACGCTGGCGCGTGGCGCACGGGCTCGACCCAAGCCGTCCCGTGCTCGCGCTGCTGCCGGGCAGCCGGCCGAACGAGGTCAGCCGGATGTTGCCCGTGTTTGTCGACGCCCTGCCACGGATTGCCGCGGCCGTGCCCGGCGTGCAGTTCGTCGTGGCTCGCGCGCCGTCGCTGTCCGACGACCTCTTCGCGCAGATTCAGCACTCCGCTGTGGCCACGATCGTCGAGGGCGAGACCGACGATGTCCTGGCGGCCGCCGACGCGGTGGTCACGGCTTCGGGTACCGCCACGGTCCAGACGGCCATCCACGGCACGCCCATGGTGATCGTGTACCGGCTGTCGACCCTGACGTACGCGATGGCCCGGCGATTCGTGAAGGTCAGCACCTACGGCATGGTCAACTTGATTGCCGGCCGGCAGATCGTGCCCGAGCTGATCCAGGATGACTGCACCCCGGAGCGCGTGGCCGACGCGGCCGTGTCAATCCTGACCGATCAGCCACGTATCCAGACCATGCGCGCCGACATCGCGGCGATGCGCGCGAACCTGGGCGGCCCTGGTGCCAGCGAGCGTGCCGCGCGCGCGGTGCTGTCCGCGGTGCGGCGATGACGCCGGCGCGTCGCCATGTCCGTCCCAGGCCGGCCCTGCCCATGGCCCTTGCGGCTGCACTGCTGTCGATCCTGCAGGTTGCCACAGCGGCCCACACAGAGGCTCCGGCTGACTTTCGGACGATCGTGGCAAGCGCGGAGACCATCGCGAGAGGTCACGTGACCGACGTGCGGGGCACGACGCTGCCGACCGGAGAAATCGTGTCGGCCGTGACCGTGGCGGTGGATGACACGCTGAAAGGCACGGCGGATGCGTTCCTTTCGCTGATCGTTCCCGGCGGGGAAGTGGGGCGGGTCCGGACCGTCATGCCCGGCGTGCCCCGCTTGCGCGTGAACGACGCGGCCGTGTTCCTGCTGCGCCGCGGGCCGGACAACGTCTGGCGTCTCGCCGCCCTCTCGTCGGGACTGTACCGGCTGCGCCGCGAACCCGTGACCGGCCGCGTGGTCATCGATCCGCCGGCGGTGATCGGGCAGACCGCGGACAGCGGCGGGATCGATCGTGGCAGCGAACGGCGTCGTCCGATGAGCGTCCTGGAGTTCGAGGCACTCGTCCGACTCGTCGTGCGGGGACAAGTGCAGCCGATTCGGAGACGTGCTCGTTGAACGCCCGGACGGTCCTGCTCACGGCCGTTGCGGTGGCGTTCGTTGCTGCGGCGCCAGTGTCGGGCTACCTCAAGCTGGGCACGCTCGTGGGCACGGCAGTGCGTGGCCTGCGCTGGAACGGTCCTGTGAGATATTTCGTGACCGATCGCGACGTCCCCGGCGTCACCGCGCCGGACTTGCAGCGCGCCGTTGCGCGCGCGTTTGGCACGTGGGGCAGCCCGTCTGGCGTCACGGTACAGGCGGAGTTCGTCGGCTTCACGCCGGCGGAGCCGTTTGCGAGCGAAGGCATGTCGGTAATCGGGTTTCGCTCGAGGCCTGACCTCGAACGGACCCTCGGTGCGACCACCTTCACGCTCGACGCGGTCACGGGCGACGTGCTGGAATCCGACATCTTCCTCAACGCCGCGTTCCCGTGGTCGACTGCACCCGCAGGCGAAGCTCAGCGTTTCGACGTCGAGTCAATCGCCCTGCACGAAATCGGGCACCTGCTCGGCCTTGGACACTCGGCCCTCGGTGAGACCGAGCTGATGCCTGGCGGTGGACGACGGGTCATCGCCAAGGGCGCCGTGATGTTTCCGATCGCATTCCCGCCTGGGAACGCGCGCGACCGGGTGCTCGATCCTGACGACGTCGCAGGCGTCAGCGACATTTACGGGTCGGCCTCCCGGGACCGCACGGTGGGGTCGATCTCCGGACGCGTGACCCTCGGAGGACGCGGTGTGTTCGGGGCCCACCTCACGGCCTTCAACACCACCACCGGCGACCTCATCGCGTCGTTCGCGCTCGATGACGAGGGGCATTTCGTGATCGCGGGGCTGTCTGCCGGCATCTACATCGTTCGCGCCGAACCGCTCGACGACGGCGACATCGACAGCTTCTTCGACACGCAGAGTCAGGTGGATGTCGGGTTCAAGCCGGCGTACGCCTCGCGTCTGATAGGTGTCTCAGCCGGCAGCGGCGCCGATGCCGGCGAGATTAAGGTGCCACGGAAGTGAGGCTGGTGGTCGCGAGCCTGGCGCTGATAGCCGCATTGGCATCCGTTCGCGCGGCGGAGGCACAAGCGACCGGGCGACCTGGGATCGAAGCGGGGTTCCGGCTGGTCGCGATGGGACCGATTCGCTTCGATGGCGCGCCTGCCAATTTGATCAGCGCCGACGGCCGGCCCTACGCCCTCTTTACCGTCAGCAACAGCGTTGGCGCGGAACTGGGGATCGAGGGACACGTCAGCGCTCCGCTCTCGGCCGTCTTCAGAGCGGAAGGCGCGGTGAGCGTCGCGCAACCGACCTTGCGCACGCGCGTATCGGATGACGTTGAGGGCGCTGATCCGGTGACCGTGACGGACCGGCTCACGCGCGTCAGCCTGGAGGCGGCACTCGTCGCGCAGGTTCACAGGGGCAGGTCGTCTGCGTGGTTTGTCCGCGCGGGAGGCGGATGGACGCGTGGTGTCACCAGTGATCGGAGCCTGATGGCGAAGGGCACGGTCGCAACCGTGGGCTCGGGCGTAAAATACTGGGTGCGAGGCGGTCCGCGGCGTCGTGGCGGTTTCGGCGTGGATGCCGAAGGCCGCGTCGTGGCGCGATGGCAGGGGCTCACGCTCGATGGCGTCCGCCTTCACATCGTGCCGGCTGTCGTTGCTGGCCTGTTTTTCGGCTTCTGATGCCCTGATACACTTCACACGGACATGTCCCTCAACTCGTTTGGCACCCGCATCCCGCTTTCTGTTGGATCCGAAACCGTTGACATCTACAGCCTGCCCGCGCTCCAACGCCGGTTTCCCGGCGTGGCGCAGTTGCCGTTTTCGCTGAAGATCCTGCTCGAGAACCTGTTGCGTCGCGAAGACAACGCATTCGTCCACGCGGCGGACATCGAAGCCCTGGCCGGGTGGACACCCGGGGCCGTCGGCGAGAAGGAGATTTCCTTCATGCCGGCGCGTGTGCTGTTGCAGGACTTCACCGGCGTGCCGTGTGTGGTGGATCTGGCGGCCATGCGCGACGGCATCGCGCAGCTCGGCGGCGACCCTGAGCGCGTCAATCCGTTACAGCCCGTCGAGCTCGTCATCGATCACTCCGTGCAGGTGGACTACTTCGGCCGCACGGATGCGCTCCAGCTGAACGCGGAACTCGAGTACCAGCGCAATCGGGAACGGTACGTATTCCTGCGCTGGGGCCAGACCGCCTTCAAGAACTTCCGCGTCGTGCCGCCCGAGACGGGCATCGTGCACCAGGTCAACATCGAGCACCTCGCCCGCGTGGTCTGTCGCGACACCGACGGCGGCAAGGCCGTCGCCTATCCCGACACGCTCTTCGGCACGGACTCGCACACGACCATGGTCAACGGTCTTGGCGTCGTCGGCTGGGGTGTCGGCGGCATTGAGGCCGAGGCCGCGATGCTCGGTCAGCCGAGCTCGATGCTGATTCCTCCGGTCGTGGGCTATCGCCTCACCGGCAGGCTGCCCGAAGGGGCCACCGCGACCGATCTGGTGCTCACCATCACCGAGGCGCTTCGCAAGAAGGGGGTCGTCGGCGCGTTCGTCGAGTTCTTCGGCCCGGGCACCGCGCACCTGACCATCGCGGATCGCGTCACGCTCGGCAACATGTGTCCCGAATACGGTGCGACGGTCGCCATCTTTCCGATCGACGAGATGACGCTCGACTACCTTCGCCTCACGGGGCGGGACGCCGCACAAGTGGAGCTGGTCGAGGCGTACGCGCGCGCGCAAGGCCTATTCCGTCTCGACAACGCACCGGAGGCCAGCTACTCGGACACGTTATCGCTCGATCTCGGTTCGGTTGTGCCGAGTCTTGCGGGCCCGCGTCGTCCGCAGGATCGCGTGGCGCTCACGAATGCGAAGGCGTCGTTTGCCGCGGCGCTGCCGGACCTGCAGAAGGGCATCAAGAAGCCCGCCTCCGGCGGCGGTGGCGGAACGGCCGTCGCCGAAGCGGTGACAACGCAGCTCGAGCACGGTTCGGTTGTCATTGCCGCCATCACGAGCTGCACGAACACATCGAACCCGAGCGTGATGATCGGCGCCGGGCTGGTTGCGAAGAAGGCCATCGAGAAAGGCTTGACGAGCAAGCCGTGGGTGAAGACGAGCTTGGCACCGGGATCGAAGGTGGTCACTGAGTACCTGAACAAGGCGGACCTGACCAAGTACCTCGATGCGATGGGCTTCAACCTCGTCGGATACGGATGCACGACGTGCATCGGCAACAGTGGACCTCTTCCGGAGGAGATTTCGGCTGAGGTGCGCGAGCGGTCCCTGGTCGTCTGCTCGGTGCTCTCCGGCAACCGGAACTTCGAAGGCCGGATCCAGCAGGATGTGCGCGCCAACTACCTCGCGTCTCCGCCGCTCGTCGTGGCGTACGCGATTGCCGGGTCGCTGAACATCGATCTGACCACCGAGCCGCTCGGTACCGGCAAGGATGGACAGCCCGTGTTCCTCAAGGACATCTGGCCGACGCAGCAAGAGATTCAGCGGACGATGCTCGCCGCCGTGTCTTCAGACATGTTCCGCGAACAGTACGCGGGCGTCTTCACGGGCGATGCGATGTGGCGCGCGCTGCCGGTGCCGACCGGGGATCGCTTCGCGTGGGAGGCCGACTCGACGTACATCCGCCGGCCGCCATTCCTCGAAAACCTGTCCAAACATCCGGCGCCGCCCACGGAGATTCACGGTGCACGTGTGCTCGCCCTGCTCGGCGACAGCATTACGACCGATCACATCTCACCGGCAGGCTCGATCAAGGCGGATACGCCGGCGGGTAGTTACCTGATCGCACAAGGCGTGCAGCCGAAGGACTTCAACTCGTACGGCGCACGCCGCGGCAATCACGAGGTGATGATGCGTGGCACGTTTGCCAACGTGCGGCTCAAGAATCAGCTTGCGCCCGGGACGGAGGGCGGAGTGACCACGCACCTGCCCGGTGCCGAGGTGATGTCGATCTACGACGCGTCGATGCGGTACCAGGCAGCGCACGTGCCGCTCATCATTCTGGCGGGCAAGGAATACGGGTCGGGCTCGTCGCGCGATTGGGCGGCCAAGGGCACGATGCTGCTCGGCGTGAAGGCGGTGATCGCCGAGAGCTTCGAGCGCATTCACCGCAGCAATCTTGTCAACATGGGCGTCCTGCCGCTGCAATTCAAGACCGGCGAGTCCGCCGCGTTCCTCGGCCTGACGGGTAAGGAAGTGTTCGAGCTCGTCGGTTCCGGCGCCGCGCTGAAGCCGCGTGGCGCGGTCACCGTTCGGGCACAGAGTGACGACGGCTCGACGCGCGAGTTCACGGCGATTGTCCGCGTGGACACGCCTGAAGAACTGACCGCGTTCCGGCACGGCGGCATTCTGCCGTACGTCGCGCGACGCCTCGCGCAGGCCTGACGCTCAGACGCATGCGGGCGCGCCTCCTCGTGCTCGTGCTAATGGCCGCGGCGGCTGGGTGCCGCGCGGTTTCCGGTTCGGCCCCCGACCCAGCTGCCGCATCGCGTTCGGCCGCCGAGTGGGATGAGCTGTTCAACGCACATCGACTCGGCGATCTGGCTCTGCTCTACGCGTCCGATGCCGACTCGATGCCCTACGACACGCCGACCGTTCATGGCCGGCCCGCGATTCAGGCGATGTTCGAGTCGTTCAACCGCGATAACGATGACGCCCATCACGAGACCACGGTCGATGAACTGGTCCTGACGCCGGATCGTTCGATCGAACGCGGGCACTACCGGATGACGTACACCCCGAAGGCCACCCATCAGCCCGTCGTCGAAACCGGCCGCCACGTGATGGAGCGCCGGTGGATCGAGGGACGCTGGCAGATCGTGTGGGAGGTCTTCAACACGGACAAGCCGTAGGGAAGTCCATGAAGCGGTCGCGGATGGCGTGCGGTCTTGATGCCGATAGGCTGATGTCGTGCTGACCGCGGCTGCGATCAAGGCCAAAGCCCTCGATGTCGGTTTCGATCTCTGCGGTATCGCCCCCGCGATCCGTCACCCGAAGCTCGGGCGGCTCGCGGAGTGGATCGGCGATGGTCGCGCCGGCGAGATGCAGTACCTGCGCGAGTCGCTCGACGAGCGATCCGATCCGCGGGCATTTCTACCCACGGCCCGGTCGGTCATCTCCGTTGCGGTGGTCTACAACACCGCGTCCGCCGATGGGCGAACAGCGGCGCCGGGCGAGGTGTCGATCGCGCGCTACGCGCGCGGTGACGACTATCACGACGTGCTGCGCGCGCGTCTCCGCGCGCTCGTGCAGTGGATGGCGGACACGGCGGGGCCGGGCCTCGAGGCGCTGACGTGTGTCGACGATGGACCCGTTCAGGAGCGGGTGTACGCGGAACAGGCGGGCCTGGGATGGATTGGCAAGAACACCTGCGTCATCAACCCGAAATTGGGCTCCTGGTTGTTCCTCGCGGAGATCGTGACGAACGCGGCCCTCGATCCCGACCTGCCGGCGCAAGATCAATGCGGTTCCTGCACACGCTGTCTCGATGCGTGTCCCACCGGTGCCATCGTCGAGCCCTACGTGGTCGACGCGACCCGCTGTCTGTCCTATCTCACGATCGAACAACGCGGCGACGTGGCGGCCGACCTGAGGCCGGCTGTCCACGAACAGGTGTTCGGATGCGACATCTGTCAGGACGTGTGTCCGTGGAATCGCCGCGCGGCGACGAGTGATGATCCGGCCTGGCAGCCGCGCGAAGGCCTCGAGGCGCCACGGTTGATGGACCTGTGTCTGCGTTCGGACGAGGCGTGGCGTCCGCTGCTCAGGAACAGCGCGATGCGTCGTGCGGGCCTGCGGCGTCTTCGACGCTCGCTCGCCTACGCGGCCGCGCATCTCCCGGACTCCGAACGGCGACTCGCGCTCGAGGCGATGCGCGCGCAGCCATCCGCGTCGCACGAGAGCGTGCAGACCGCGATTCGCTGGGCGGACCAGGGTGGCGCGGACTGAAGCAAGCGCGGTGGTATCGTTCAGTCACATGGCCAGTTTCCGGAGGATAGTGTGCGCGATGGCCGCCGCCTGTCTCCTGACCGGCTGCCATGATCGCAGCCCCACGATGCTGACGCCGAGCACGCCAACCACACCTTCGACATCCGATCGGCCGTTGACCGTTGCGGCGTCGGCGCTCGGCAAGTACGTCGGGACTGCCGTGCAATCCGGTCTCTTGAGTGACCCGTTATATCGCACCGTCGTTGATCGAGAATTCGGTTCGCTCACTGCCGAATACGAAATGAAATGGGCCACCCAGGAGCCTTCGCCCGGCGCCTTCAATTTCGGTCCGGGCGATCAGATTCTGGCGTACGCCGACTCTCACGGGATGCGACTTCGGGCCCACACGCTCCTCTGGCACGGCTCGGTGCCATCCTGGCTCGAATCGCTGTCACCCGACGGGCTTCGACTGGCGGTCACTGATCACATTCGCGCGGCCGTCGGCCACTACCGTGGTCGCGTGCGCGCCTGGGACGTCGTGAACGAAGCGGTGGCAGACGACGGATCCGGGCTGCGGGACACCGTGTTTCGCCGAGGGCTCGGTGACGGGTACATCGCCGAAGCGTTCAGGCTCGCGCGTGAAGCCGACCCGGGCGCGATGCTCTTCTACAACGACTACAACGGCGAAGGAACGAGCGCGAAGTCGGATCGCATCTACCAGCTCGTCCGTGACTTGAAGGCTGCTGGTGTGCCGATCGATGGTGTCGGCCTGCAGATGCACGTCTCCGCGTCGGGCCGTCCGTCCGACGCCAGCATCGCGACGAACATGCGGCGGCTGGCTGATCTGGGCGTCGTGGTCGCCATCACGGAGATGGATGTCAAGATCAACGGCGTGGCAGGCTCGCCGCAGACACGGCTGGACGCACAGCGCGCCGCCTACCGCGCGGTTGTCGGCCTGTGCGTCGCCGAGCGGGGATGCGAGGGCGTGACGTTCTGGGGATTCACGGATGCCCACACGTGGATTACCGGTGACTCGCCGCTCTTGTATGACGCGCAGTACCAGCCGAAGCCGGCGTACTTCGGCGTGCTCGACGCTTTGTCCGGCCGATGAGGCCCCGAACTCGTGGAGGATGCATGAAGTCCGCACTTCTGGCCGTAGTGACGCCCTTCGCGCTGGCCGCCGTGGCGATCGCCACTCAGCAGCGTGCCGACGCGACGACCTCCGCGCCGCCGGAAGCCGCGGCATCCTGCGAGCGTCTCGCCGGACTGACGCTCGCGGACACGAGCGTCACGTCTGCCGGGCTGGTGACGGAGAACACGTTTCGAAGTCCGGACGCGGCAGCCACTGTCGCGCCGATGCGTGCTCCAGCCTTCTGCCGAGTCGCGGCAACCACGAAGCCCGCTGTCCGTTTCGAAGTCTGGATGCCCGCACAGAGCTGGAACGGCAAGTTCCAGGGGGTGGGTAACGGCGGCACGGCCGGCGTGATTCCCTACGCGGCCATGGCGACCGCACTCAACCGCGGCTACGCCGTGGTCGGCACCGACACCGGCCACGTCAATGCGCGCGGCTTCGACTCGACGTGGGCGCTCAATCGGCCGGATCTCGTCGCCGATTTCGGCCACCGCGGGCTGCACGTGTCCACGGTCAACGGTAAGGCGATCGCCCGAGCGTTCTACGAAAAGGATCCGGCGCATTCCTACTACGTCGGATGTTCGAAGGGGGGACAGCAGGGCCTGATGGAGGCACAGCGCTACCCGGACGACTACGACGGCCTCATCGCCGGCGACCCGGCCAACAACTGGACGCGTTTCTACGCCGGCGGGCACCTCTGGTACTCGATTGCGACGATGAAGGATGCGGAGAGCTATATTCCGGCCGGGAAGGTGTCCATCCTCGCCAACGCGGTGAACCAGGCCTGCGACGCCACCGACGGCGTGCGCGATGGGGTGCTCAACGACCCGCGCACATGCAAATTCAATCCGGCTGTCCTCACCTGTAAGCCTGGCGACGATCCCGCGACGTGTTACACGCCAAAGCAAACCAAGGCCATCCAGGACATCTGGGCCGGGGCGAAGACGTCGTCCGGCGAATTGATCTATCCGGGTCTCGCGCCGGGCGGGGAAGCCGGCAGCGGAGGCTGGGCCTCGTGGACCACTGGCACGGCGCCATTTACGGGCAGCCACTGGCTCGCGGCCGAGGGGTTCTTCAAGTACATGGTCTTCAACGATCCGTCGTGGGATTTCCGTGCGTTCAACTACGACACGGACGTCAGGAAGTCGCTCGACGTGGTCGCTGCGGCGGTCGATGCCACGAACGCCAACCTCCGCCCCCTCCGCGATCGCGGCAGCAAGCTGATCGTCTACCACGGCTGGAGTGATCCGGATATTTCCCCATTCAATTCGATCAGCTACTACGAAGACGTCGTCAAGACGATGAATGGCGCGGCGCCACGGGAGACGGCGCTGGCCGACACGCAGTCGTTCTTCAGACTGTTCATGGTGCCGGGCATGCAGCACTGCAGCGGTGGTCCAGGCGCGGCGAGCTTCGACATGCTGTCGGCGCTCGAACGATGGGTCGAACAGGGGACCGCACCCGAGCAGGTCGTCGCGACGCACCTGACCAACGGCGTGGCCGACCGCACGAGACCCTTGTGCGTCTATCCGAAGGTCGCTCAGTACGTCGGCACCGGTAGCACGGACGAGGCCGCCAACTTCGTCTGCCGGGTTCCGTAGCCCGTGGCTCGAGCGATCTTCTTCAGCCTGCCGCTGCACGGACACGTCAATCCCTCTCTGCCGCTCGTTCGTGAGTTGGTTCGGCGCGGCGATGAGGTCGTGTACTTCGGCACCGATCGCTTTCGCGCCGCGATTGAGGCGACCGGCGCCCGTTTTCGGCCGTATCGCAACGCCTATCTTGCCGAGATGGCGATGCCGCCTGTGCAGCCGGACGAACTCGCGTGGCTCCTCGTGCGGACCACGGATGAGATCCTGGAGGCGGAGCTGGAAGAGATTCGGGCCCTCGCGCCGGACTACCTGGTGACCGATGCGGTGGCATCGTGGGGGATCTGGTGTGGATCAATCCTTCGGCGCCCGGTCATCTCTTCCGTCAGCACGTTTGCGTTCAATCGCGCCGTGGTTGGCTGGGCCGGCCGCAGCGGCGTCCGCCCGAAGAGCGTGGCGCTGTTCTTGTCCAAGCTGAAACACATTGGCAAGGCGGCCCTTAAGGTACGGCAGCTCCGCCGTAGGTACCGCGTACGACGTCCGGGTCTGCTGGAGTCGTTCTTCGGACGGGGCGATCTGAATCTCGTCTACACCTCCCGCGCATTTCAGCCGTGCGAGTCGGCATTCGACGATCGCTATCAGTTCATCGGACCGTCGATCGCGCCCCGGCCTGACGAGGATGATCTGCCGTGGACGTCATTCAGGCGTCCTCTGCTGTACATCTCGCTCGGCACGTTGTTCAATCGTGATGCCTCGTTCTATCGGCGGTGCGCCGAGGCATTCGGCGGCGAGGCGCTGGACGTGGTTCTCAGCGTCGGTTCCAACGTGCCGCTCGAGGAGCTTGGGCCATGGCCGTCCAACTTCGTGGTGCGGCGGAGCGTCCCTCAACTCACCGTGCTCGCGCGCGCGGCGGCGTTCGTCAGCCACGGGGGCATGAACAGCGTCAGCGAGAGCTTGTCCTTCGGCGTGCCGCTCGTCGTGGTGCCCCAGATGGGAGAGCAGGAGATCGTGGGGCGCCGCGTCGCGGAAGTCGGAGCGGGAATCCTCCTCCTCCCAAACCAGGCGACCCCGACCGCCCTCGCCGCGGCCGTCCGCAGGCTGCTGACCGAACCGCAGTTTCGCCGTGCCGCGACGGCTGTCGGGGACGGGTTCAGGACGTGTGGCGGGTCTGAAGCCGGAGCCACCGCGATTGCCGGGCTGCTCGAGCGTTCACTCGTCCATGTCGATCCGGCCGGACCTCGTTCGTCGTGACTGTAGAAGGAGATACAGCGATGCGTTTCATGATGCTGATGATTCCGAAGGGCTACGAGAGCGCGGCTCCCGGCACGATGCCGGAGGCGGACGCCGTGGCGGCGATGATGAAGTACAACGAGGCGCTGCAGAAGGCCGGCATCCTGCTGGCGCTGGACGGCCTGCACCCGCCCTCGATGGGCGCCCGTGTGTCGTTTCCCGGCGGCAGACCCCGCGTCGTGGACGGCCCGTTTCCCGAGGCCAAGGAAGTGCTTGGCGGCTACTGGATGATCCAGGTGAAGTCGAAGGCCGAGGCCATCGAGTGGGCATCGCGATGCCCGGCATCCGGCGACGAGATCATCGAGGTGCGACAGGTTCAGGAATTCGGCGATTTCCCCGCGGACGTCCAGGACGCGGCTGCCGGATTCAAGGAGATGCAGGAGCAGGCCACGACGCGTCGCTCCTGAGCCGCGGTTGCGTGTCACACCCGAAGGTGGTGTGATCGGCCGCGATGACCGCAGCCGACACCCATCATGCGATCGACGCCGTGTGGCGGATCGAGGCGCCAAGACTGATCGCCGGACTGACGCGCATGGTCCGGGACGTCGGTTTGGCGGAAGATTTGGCGCAGGATGCCCTCGTCGCCGCACTCGAGCGTTGGCCCGAGTCGGGGATCCCGGACAATCCCGGTGCGTGGCTGATGCAGACCGCGAAGCATCGCGGCATCGATCAACTCCGGCGCCGACAACTGCTCGACCGCAAACACGCGCAACTGGGATACGAAATGGACTCGCAACAGGCGTCGCTGGCTGACAGCCTGGAGGCCGCCCTGGACGACCAGGTCGGCGACGACCTGCTGAGCCTCGTGTTCACGGCGTGCCATCCCGTGCTGTCCACCGAGGCCCGTGTCGCCCTGACGTTGCGTTTGCTTGGCGGCCTGACGACCGATGAGATCGCCCGCGCGTTTCTCGTCTCCGAGCCCACGATCGCCCAGCGCATCGTCCGCGCCAAGAAGACGTTGCGCGCGGCGAACGTGCCGTTCGAGGTGCCGAGGGGGGCCGAACTCGCCGATCGCTTGGGCTCGGTACTCGAGGTCATCTACCTCGTCTTCAATGAAGGCTACTCGGCCACCGCGGGCGACGACTGGATGCGGCCGTCGCTGTGCGAGGATGCGCTTCGCCTGGGACGCGTGGTTGCGGAACTCGCGCCCCATGAATCGGAAGTGCACGGGTTGGTCGCGCTCATGGAGATTCAGGCGTCGCGCAGCGCTGCACGGATCGGACCTGATGGTTCGCCGATTCTCCTGCTGGATCAAAACCGCGCCCGGTGGGATCAGTTGCTGATTCGTCGAGGCTTGACGGCGCTGGAGCGTGCGACGACCGCGGTCAAGGGTCCCGGGCCGTACACGCTTCAGGCGGCGATTGCGGCATGCCATGCTCGGGCGCGGACCGCCGACGAGACCGACTGGGATCGCATCAGCGCGCTCTATGCGGCACTCGCTGTGGTAGCGCCGTCTCCCATCGTCGAGTTGAACCGCGCCGTCGCCGTGTCCATGGCCCAGGGGCCCGAAGCGGGTTTGGAACTCGTCGATCGTCTGTCAGAGGAGCGGGTGCTGGCCGGGTATCACCTGTTGCCGAGCGTGCGTGGCGATCTCCTTATGAAGGTCAATCGCCGCTCGGAGGCTCGGCAGGAATTCGAACGCGCGGCATCGCTGACGCGTAATGCCCGTGAACGGCAATTGCTGCTGGCGCGCGCGGCCGAGTGCGACGCAGCCAATGGAGGACGCGCCTGATGATGCTCAACGTGGTGTGGGTGATTGCTGTCGGCCTGGCGGTCATCGGCTATCGCCTGGTCGTCGCATCTTTGCGCTGAAGCTGGGGCCGGAGCGCGCGTTGGCCGTTATTCGAAGGAAGCCGTGGTACACGTGGATCTACGCCACTGTGCTCAGCGACGAACGTTCCATTGGAGCGCTCGTCGGTCGCCACCATTTGCGTGTGTCCGAACGGTGAACAACCGTGATCCCGCCCGAGATCCCCGAGCTCGAAACCTCACGCTTGCGCCTGCGCCAGTGGCGTGATGCCGATCGGGCGCCGTTTGCCGCGATGGTGGCCGATGCGGAAGTGATGCGTTATTTCCCGTCGACCATGTCACGTGCCGAGAGCGACCACTTCGTGGATCGCGTGCTTGCCGGATTCGCGCGGCGAGGGTTCGGTTGGTGGGCCGTCGAAATTCCGGGCCGTGCGACATTTGTCGGATTCATCGGACTCTCGATACCTTCATTCGACGCCCATTTCACGCCTTGTGTGGAGGTCGGCTGGCGCCTTGCGCGTGAGCATTGGGGGCTTGGCTACGCGACGGAGGGCGCGCGCGCCTGCCTCGATCTGGGATTCGACGTCCTCGGCCTGACCGAGATTGTCGCCCTCACGGCGCATGACAACCTGCGCTCTCGACGGGTAATGGCGAAGCTGGGCATGCTCCACGACCCGTCGGACGACTTCGAGCATCCAGGTATTCCAATCGGGCACCCGCTGCGACCGCAGGTGCTCTATCGGCGGCATCGATAGCCCTCGGCAACGCGCGCCTGTTTCGTCTCCAGCGTGGTCAGGCTTATGCTGGTCGCGCGATGGACGATGCAGTCGTCGACGGATTCCCACGCTCTTGGGTCGACGTGACCGGCGAGACGGCAGCGATCGGCTTCACGAGGGCGTCCGAAACGCGGACGGGAGCCATGCTCGCCACGCTCGCGGCGTCCAACCCTGGCGGCCGGATGCTCGAAGTGGGTACCGGAACAGGCGTTGCGACGTCGTGGCAGGCGGTGCGTCGATGAGCGAACGGGCCGCGTCCCGGCGGCCGGGCGTCGCCGGTGACCGCGGAGTCGGGGATGCGCCCGAGCCCCGTGACGAGGCGATCACGCGCTGGTGGACGCGCAACCTCGTCGGCCGTGAGCTGACCGATGTCGAGTGGCGGTTTCTCGGAGACACGGCCGTCATGCTCGACGATCTGGCACCGCGACAGGTCGATCCCGCCCTGTGCGCGGTGACCCACGGCGGACGGTCGACGCTCATCGCGCTGATCCCGCACCGGAGCCTTGGGGGCCTCACTCTGGCCATCACGGTGACCGAACGCTTCGCGACCATCTCCTGGACGTCGATACACGACCTCGCATCCCACGACGATCTGGACCTGACGCGCGAGGTCTACCTGTTTGGCCGCGACGAAGACGAAGACGCGATGTGGAGAGCCGCCGTGGCGGGACTTCGCGAACAGCTCTCGAGGCGATTCATTCTGCGAATCCGTTCGACTCGGAGCGGGATCCCGCTATCGGCCAGTTGTCATCTTGCCGGAGGCGACGGCCGCCTCCGCCGGATTGCACGGCTGCCGGCGCGGATGGGATGGGGCAAGCGATTCTGGCGGTGGAGCCGCACGTCGAATCGTGAGCTCAGCTTCGTCGACGTGAGCCCTCCGCCCTACGCCGTGCCGTCACGGGCGTCCGTCTGGTTTCGGGGGGATTAAGAGACCGGGTCTCCTTACGCACCGCGGAGACCCGGTCTCCTATGGGCCGTCTTCGCGCGGACACCCGGCCTTTCAGCGTCCTAGCTGCTGCCTGATCGACTCCGCCCGCGCGCGCGAGAAGGGTTTGATGGGGACGTTGGCGCCGGAGAACATGCCGTCGTCGACAGGCGCCGGTTGACCGGCGACCGTCTTCTCGAGGCGGGCGAGACGGTCGGCGGATTCTTCCCGTACGGCCGGACGGATGAGCGCGGCAATCTGGTCGACCTGACTGGCCAACTGGTCGGGGCTGAGGATCGTCCGATTGAACTCCTCCAGGTGGGTCAGGTATCGCGTCTTGAACGCGTCCAGCTTGAACAGCCGCTCGAGAAACCGGTTGCCGCCGCTCCACGGACGATGGATGTTCAATTGCTCGCGCTGACGCTGCGAACCCGTGAAGAACTGCCCGAACGAATGGTCCTGATCCCACGCCATGAATGAGAAGCGGTTCGCGCGCGGATCGAGATACAGGTAGTAGTTCTGACCCGAGCCCAGAATCCCGTCCAGATCGGACAACCAGACGGTCACGGCCAGAAAGCGCGCGGCGTTGTCGAGGTCGAGGTAGTCACCGGCCACCGAGGCGAACTGGGCGTCGCTGCCACTCGTCACGATGCCCGCGAAGTCGATCACCCGCTGTTTTTGTGCCGGCGTCAACGGCGTTTTGGGGTCGTACGTCTGGTTGTAGCGGGCCCAGTCTTTCCCGAGGTCGCGAAACAGGCTGTTCGTGACGGGTTTGAAGATCGCCCCCGTGTCCGGCATCCCGCGATCCACCACGAATGGCTCGTCGGGATTCTCCGTCAGAGAGAAGAGGCCGTAGTAGGCATTCGTGTAACGTCCCGGAACGGTGATCGTGAGGCGTGCGTAACTCGTGCGCGGCGCGGGCACGCCCGCGGCGCGGAACACGCGGAATGCGAGGACCTCGTTGGTGTAGCTCGCATCGGTCACGTTGCTGTGGAGATTGAGCATCTTCACGCCGGCGAGCGTCTGACCTTTGACGTAGTGATTCAGATCCAGCTTGAACGACGTCTTGTTGACGCGCTGGCCGAGGTTGAACGTGCCGTTGCCTTTGTAGCGGACACCGACGTCGTGCATGGCTTTGCCGTCGATCGTGGCCGCGGCATGAACGTACGGAAACTCGATCCCGCGACTGGCCGACAGCCCGTTCCGATGTCCCTCGGCGCCCTGGAGCCAACTCTCGCGGCTGCCACCGCCGGAGACGCGTATCGGCCGAAGGGCCGAGAATTCCTGGGGCGTGAAGGTCAGATTGACGGCGATGACGCGTGCGTCCTGAAACAGCGCGTTCGGTGCGGGCCGTGCCGGAGTACCGCCGGGCTGGGCCGACGTCCATGGCGAAAGCAGAGCAAACGTCAGGGCCAGAGCGATGGCCGAGCGTGGCGGCATAGGACCTCGGATGGGCGACGTTAACAGGTAAACCCGCTTGGTATACGAGTAAAACGTGAGACCCGTTCGGCCTGGCGTTCCGACCGATGCGCCGGTCGGCTCATGCCTGTTACTATCAAATCATGTCGCTGGCGCCAGCCCTGCTGCTCTCAATGCCTCAGCTCATCGATCCGACTTTTGCGCGGACGGTGGTGTTGTTGTGTGAGCACGAGGCGGAGGGCGCGTTCGGTCTGATCGTCAATCGGCCATCGGAGGTCTCGGCGGCCGAAGCCGTCCAACTCGAGCCGCCAGTCGAGCACCCGAATGACCTGCCGCTGCTGATTGGCGGCCCAGTCGAACCACAGCGAGGCTGGATCCTCACGGCGTCCGAACCGGACGGCGTGGAGGCGCGTGAACTGGGATCCGGGTTGTACCTGTCCGCCTCGCCCGTGCTCCTGCGTCGCGCGATCACGACGAAGCCCTTCCCTCGCCGCACGATCGTGCTGGCCGGGTACGCCGGCTGGGGCGCAGGTCAGCTCGACAAGGAACTGGCCGATTCCGCCTGGCTGATCATGCCGGTCGAGCTCGATCTGATTTTCGAGATTCCGTCCGCGGGCGTCTGGGAAATGGCCATTCGCCGCCTCGGCGCCGATCCGCACATGCTTCAGATGGGCCACGGAGTCCATTGACACCTCGGTGATCGGGACAGCGGAACAACTTCGGTCCCCTGGTTTATTTCCCGACAAGCTCTTCCAGATATGCCGTTGCGCGCGGGTCGTCCATGCGGCTGAGGGCGCCGACGGCCTCCTTCCGAACAGCAGGGACCGCAGACGTGCGGGCCAAGGAGAGCAGCGCCGGCACACTCGCGGATGGTGGGAGCCGGGCGACGCCACTGACGGCACGGCGCTGGACCTCAGGGCTGGTGTCTTTCGTCGCGATTTCAAGCACATTCGCCAGGCCTGTCGCGCCAGCGAGCGTGGCATAGCCGAAGACGGCTTCCGCTCGGACGTGCTCACTGGGGTCGGTCTTCGCCAGTGACAGGAGCGTCGTCATCGCTGCTGGCTCCGAACTCTGGCGCAGGGCCGCCACGAGGCGCTGGCGTGTCGTCGCGTTGCGCTCAGCGGTGATGGCGCGCGCCACCATGTCGTACCCGTGCTTGCCGCGATAGCCCGCGAGCAGACGCCAGGCGTTGTCGCGGTCGCCCTCGGCATCCGCTGAGACCAGCCGATCGAGAATGGCGTCGGCGGCGAGGTCGCGATGCAGCGCGATGGCGGAGGCGGCTGATTGCGCCAAACGCTTCACATCGTTCGTCATCGTCGTTGCCTGGGCGAGCGTCGAGAGGTAGCGCAGGCTCTCTGCTGGCGTGATGGTGAGCCACTCGATCGTACGGCCGTTGGCGTCGATGGGGCAGTCGTCCCCCATGGTTCGCAGCCGCTCGACCTTGCCGTCGACGAGGCGAAGGAGCACGACGACGCCCGTGCCTGCTTCGAGCGAGGTTGGCGCCTGAGAGGGGGCCAGTTGCGGGCGGCCGTCGCCGGTCGCCCCGCGGGGTTCGAGCAGCATGCCGCGCACGACGGTATCGCTGTCGCTCCATGTCGAGCACACCCGCCGGCCACCGTCGACCATTGGCTCGCGCCACCCGAGCCACGCGGGGTCCGTGGATGCCGGGACGGCTCGCACCGCCGCGTCGACACTCGTCGCGGGGTGCACCCGCACTTGGCCGTTCTGCACGATTGGCATCGGCACCTGTGCGGCAACGCCCACAGCTCCGAGAAGACACACGATGCTGGCGAGACCCAATTTCATGGCCGCTCCGTTCGCCGTTTCTGTTGTTGAGTGAGGCCGCGGACTTGTCATCCGCGTATCCCGGACTGGGCCGGGTCCGGGTGTGCCGTCCCGGACCCTGGACTCGCCCGTGCCCGTGGAGCCCTGGACCTTCAGGTCCAGAGCAACCGGCCCTACTTCAGCTGCTCCATCAGAAAGTCCGTGGCCGCCTTTGAGTTCGGCGCCATGTCGGAGATCCGGCGGACGAGCTCCTTCTTCAGCTCGACGTCGGTTTCTTTCCGGGCGAGGGCGACCAGCGTCTCGGCGTTGTTCTGGCTCATCAAGGACTGAATCACCGCGCGACGGACTTCCTTGTCCTGCTCGCTGCCATAGAGACCCACGAGCGCCTGGGTCATTCGGTCGTTCCGCTGGTTGCCGAGCGCGCGGATGGCGCGGATGCGGACGTTCTGGTCCTTGTCCGTTTTCGCGATGGTCGTCAACTGGTCCACGGCGCCCAGCTGCCCCAGCGCCGAGACGATCTGGACGCGGATGGCCGGGTCCGTTTCCTGCGAGTAGAGCGTCATGAGTTCCGTCGAATCCGCCAGGCCGCCCAGTCGCGAAATCGCCGAGCGCCGTAGATCACCGGTGGCGTTGCGGTCACCGCTGATTCGGAGCAGCGCGGGTTTGTCGCCCCAGGTGCGGTAGGCATCGACGACCGCCATCTTCACGTTGCTATCCGACGAGCTGTCGTAGATGTCGCGTAGCTCGGTCGGGGTGGTCTTCGAGTCCTTGCGCGACGCGAGATAGCGGATGGCTTCCACCTGGAGGTCGGGATTACCGCCGCCCTTGGCATAGCGCATCAACACCTGGTGCGCGCGCGTGTCATCGCTGAGTGCGAGCACGTACAGGGCCCGCTTCTTGACGCTGAGCGCGTTCGTGGCGTTCAGGACACCCTCGAGGAGCGGCACGGCCTGGTCGGACTTCGAGAGGCCCTGGATGGCGAGCAGTTTGATCTCGTCGTCGTTGGCGCTCGCGGGGTTCACCGGCTGACCGGCGGCTTTCCGCGCGTCTGCCTCGAGCACTTTGGCTTCGGCGAGATAGCGGCTCTGCTGGTAGTCACGGCGGAGTTGCGCGATGGAGGCCAGCGTGTCGTCCGTGCGGGCGAGCCTGTACTGCGCGAAGGCTTTCCAGTAGAGCGCCGCGTCGGCGCGATCGCCCTTCTGGACAATCACGCGATCGAAGGCGGTAATCGCGCGGTCGTACTGGCGCTGCTGCAGGGCATCGAGACCACCGCGGTACCCGGCGCCTGCGGCGTCCTGCTGGAAGTTGAACGTGGTCGTGAAGTTCTTGTTGTTGTCGATCTGCATCCGCGCCTGCTCGCGCGCCTGGTCCGCCATGGCGCGTGCCTGGTCGGCCATGGCCTGAGCCTGGTCCCTCGACACGACCTGGGCCATCAACATGGGCTCCATGTTCATGCTGAAGTCGCGCTCCATGTCCGACAGCTTGATGTTGAGTTCGCTCAAGTCGATGTTGATGTCCGGCATGTCGAACGTGAACACGGGCCTGGGCGCCGCCGGTGGCACTGGAGGTTTCGGCGCGGGCGCCGGGAGCGGTGCGACGCGCGGTGCAGGCGCGGCGGGAGGCGCCGGCGGCACCGGAGGAACGGGTGTCACTTGAGCCGCCGCGGCGGCCGGCAACACGAGCCCGAAGAGGATGGAGAGAACCTGTCGCGTCATAGCGCTCCTTCATTGGTGCCCGGCTGCTGTTGCCGGTCACGGATGTCGTTGGTGACCGCTCTCACCTTGAAGAGCAGGTCGTCGTCTTCGATACGCGACCGAATGGCCGCGAGATCCTGTTTGCCGGGTTTCTCCGGCCCGAGCGCAACCTCGGTCAGTACCGTCTGCACGTCGTCCAGCACGTCGGTCAGCCGCCGGTGACCCGCTTCTGCCGCGGTGGCGCGATACAGCCGGCCGGACTGCACCAGGTCGTCAGCGGTGGCCCGTTCGAACGCCAGGGATCCCGCGGCGTCGTCCGGTGCGTTCATCAGCTCGACGAACAGCATCTCCGTCTGCGAGAAGTGCGCGTCGAGTGCGGTCAGGAGCACGCGCTCCTGTGCCTGTGACGGTGCCGTGGCGACGGCGGTTGGCTGCCTCACCGGCGTGACGATCCCGGAACTATTCCAGCGATAGCCCGCGATCACGATGCCGCCGACGGCCGCGGCCCATGCCGTCACGGCCACGACCTGACGCAACGACCAGGGGCGCCGGACCGGGGGCCACGCCGCGCGATGCGGCAGTGCGGGCGCGAGTCGCGCCCACACCGCGTCCTCGAATCCGGCCTCGGGTTCCGGTACGTCGACCGCACTTGCGAGGTGCTGCAGTGCCTCGATCTCGTGCGCGATTGCGGCGCACGATGCGCACTCGTGCAGGTGACGATCGACCGCCGCGCGCTCCTCGGGCGTGTTGTCCCGGTACGCGTGCAGCGTCAGGTCCTCGTCAGTCGGATGCCAGTCAAGAGGAGTCATCGTTACATACCCTCGCCCTGGCTCGTCACCAGGGGACGCAACGCCACGCGCATCTTGCGCACGGCGCGGAACACCGCATGTTTCGCGGCGCTCGTCTTCAAGTCCAGCGTCCGGCCGATCTCGTCGATCGAACACTGGTGGTAGTGCCGCATCACGAATGCGGTGCGTTCCTGATCGGAGAGCGCGCGAAGCGCGCGCTGCACCTGAACGCTGATCTGTCCCGCGTAGACGACGTCGTGCCCGGTGGGCGTGGCGGCGGGGTCTTCACGCTGGTCGAGCACGTCTGGAGGTTCCGCGGTTTCGCGGTGCGCCCGGCTGCGGGTGAAGTCGATCGCACAGTTGAATCCGATGCGGTAGAGCCAGGTGCCGAAGTTGGACCGTGACTCGAATCGGTCGAGCTGGCGGAACGCGCGGATGAACGTCTCCTGGACCACATCCTCCGCATCTTCCCGCGTGCCGGCAATCCGAAAGGCCAGGCGAAAGACCGAACGGCTGTGTCGGTCGACCAACAGGCGAAAGGCGGTCTGGTCACCGCCGGCGGCCTGCCGGACCAGCATCGTGTCATCCGGCTGCATCTGGGGGATTAGACGGGCGGGGAAGCGGCCGGTTGGCTCGGCCATCTACCGTGGGCCCGGTAGCCGCATGTTATTCTGCCTCGGATGTTTAAGCGTCAGACCACCGGCTCGGTAGTCTGTGCCTCGTGCGGGTATCTGGTTGGCGTCAAGGACGAGACCTGCTATCACTGCGGCCGCCGGAACCCGGGCCTCTGGGGCTTTGCGCCCGCGCTGCGGAGCCTGGGGCAGGACCTGGGATTCGTGCCGTTCGTCATCGGCATGTGCGTGCTGGTGTTCGCCCTGACGCTGCTGGCCACGGGCGGTCTCTCGATGAGCGGAGGCCTCCTGCTGGCGCCGTCTTCGTACGCGCTCATCGTGTACGGGGCCAGTGGCGCCATTCCGGTGTTCGAACTCAACCGATGGTGGACGGTGCTGAGCGCCGGCTGGCTGCATGGCAGCATCCTTCACCTCATTATGAACATCTGGGGCGTTCGGGTGCTGGGGCCGATCGTGGCCGATCTCTACGGACCGGGCCGGCTCGTCATTATCTACACCGTGGCCACGATCACGGGCTTTCTGGTGAGTTCGGTGGCGGGATATTCGCTGGCGTTCCTGCCGTTCAATCTCCACTTCGGCGCACCCCTGACCGTGGGGGCGTCGGCCGCGATCTTCGGCCTGATTGGGTCGGTCATGTTCTACGGCCATCGCACGGGCGCTCGGCACATTTCGAGCCAGGCGTGGAGCTGGGCCATCCCGACCATCATTCTCGGGCTGGTGTTTCCCGGCATCGACAACGCGGCGCACGCCGGTGGTTTCATCGGTGGCTACCTGGCGAGCCGGGTGCTCGATCCGCTCAAGCCCGAACGCGTCAAGCACATGTTCTGGGCAGTCTGCTGTCTGGGATTGTCGATGATCAGTATCATCGTCTCCGTGGTCACCGCCATGCGCCTGCGCTGACGCGCCGGCCATTGGATTTCGCTGGAAGGAACTCTGACGAATGCCCCATCTCACCGTTGAAGGCGTCGGCACGTTCGACGTGCCTGCAGGTAAGCGCCTGGTCCTCGCTCTTGAAGAGGACGCGCAGATCGATCAACTCCACGCCTGCGGTGGACGCGCGCGTTGCACCACGTGCCGTGTGGAGTTCGTTGCCGGTGAGCCGGAACGACACACGAAGGCCGAGCTCACCGCGCTTAGCGCACGCGCACTGACAGGCGTCCGCCTCTCGTGCCAGATTCTGTGCGACCACGACATGAGCGTGCGGGCCATCAGCCGTCTCGCTGGCAGCGGTCGCGCCGACGCCGGCCCGAAGCCCCAACCGTCCATCGAGCCACCACCAGAGTACTGATTCTGCCAACTCAGGAGTTCAGCACCAACTGCCACCGGGGACCAGGCGTCCCCAGTCGCCGTCAGCCATAGGCCTGCCGCCTGTCTGTCAATGATCGACCCCGCCCTTCTCGTGCGCGCGTATCGCGAGGGCATCTTTCCGATGGCCATGGAGGACGGCGAGTTGGGCTGGTTCTCGCCCGACCCGCGCGGGATCCTGCCGATCGAGGGTTTTCACGCGCCGACGCGCCTGAGGCGGGTCGTCCGCAGGGGCGAATTCGACGTGCGTGTCGACACGGCGTTCGACGTCGTGATGCGCGCGTGTGCGGCGCGCGATGAGGGGAGTTGGATCAACGACGAAATCGTGGACAGCTACACCACGCTGCACCGTCTGGGTCTGGCGCACTCCGTGGAAGCCTGGCAGAACGACGAGTTGGCCGGGGGGCTGTATGGAGTTCACCTCGGGGGCGCGTTCTTTGGCGAGTCCATGTTCCACCGAGTCACGGACGCATCCAAGGTGGCGCTCGTGGCGCTCGTCGATCGTCTCGCGCGCCGAGGATTTCAGCTGCTCGATACGCAGTGGGTGACACCCCATCTGCTCCAATTCGGCGCGATTGAAATCCCGCGCGACGACTACTTGCGGCGATTGAAGCAGGCGATCCGGAAGGACTGCAGCTTCTAGTGCACGGTGTACGGTTCGCTCAACGTGAATGGGGCAATCTTCGCGTCGAAGTGTTCACCGCCGCGCGTCACCATCTGGTAGGTGCCCTCCATCGTGCCGAAGGCGGTGGTCAACGGGCACCCGGACGTGTAGGTGAACGATTCGTTCGGACCAAGCGTCGGCTGTTCACCGACGACCCCCGGACCACGGACCTCCTCAATCTCACCCTTGGCGTTGGTGATGATCCAGTGACGGGACAGCAGTTGAACGCTGTCCGATCCGACGTTCGAGATCGTGATCGTGTAGAGAAAGAACCACTGCTGATCCTGCGGCCGCGAGCGGGCCGGGGCATACTCGGCGGCGACGGCCACCCGCACGCCGTGTGTGGTGGCCTCTGACGTGAACATGGAGTTCATCATGGACGATCGGCCAGACGCGCGGCAACTCCCGATCGCGGCCGGGCTGTGCGCGACCTGCCGCCTGGCGAGGCTCACGGTGTCCGACCGCGGCAGCGCGTTCGTGCGATGCGAGCGTGCCAGGACCGATCCGGGATTTGCGAAGTACCCACCGCTGCCTGTGCTTTCTTGCCGCGGTCATGACCCGGGCCTGGTCGGGTAAGCTAGCTCCCGGGACACCACATGGAACTCGCCATTGCCCTGATCACGCTGACCATCCTCGAGATTGTCCTCGGGGTCGACAACGTCATCTTCATTTCCATCCTCTCGAGCAAGCTGCCGAAGGGGCAGCAGCGGCGCGCGCGTCGGGTCGGGTTGCTCGCGGCGATGGTCATGCGCCTGGGCCTCCTGGCATCGATCGTCTGGATCTCGCGGCTGACCGTGCCGCTCTTCGACATCATGGGGCGCGGCATCTCCGGGCGTGACCTGATCCTGATTTGCGGCGGCCTGTTCCTGCTGGCCAAGGCGACCTATGAGATCCACGACAAGCTCGAAGGCGACCATGAGGGCAGCGGCAAGGCCGTCGCCTCGTTCGGAGCCGTCATCGGCCAGGTCATGCTGCTCGACATCGTGTTCTCGCTCGATTCCGTCATCACGGCCATCGGCATGGCGGACGACCTGCGCGTGATGATCGCCGCCGTCGTCCTGGCCGTGCTCGTCATGATGGTCGCAGCAGAGCCCATCAGCACCGTCGTGGAGCACCATCCGACGATCAAGGTGCTGGCCCTGTCGTTTCTCCTTCTCATTGGGCTGTCCCTGGTTGCGGACGGCTTCGGTCAGCACATCTCGAAGGGCTACATCTACTTCGCCATGGGCTTTTCCGTCTTCGTCGAGATGATCAACCTGCGCGTGCGACGGCACCGTGAGCCTGTGCAGCTCCGGAAGAAGTATGAGGCGGACTAGCCGCCTGACGATACCGGCGGTGGCCTTGGCCGCCGGCCTGATGATGGCCCCGGGCCCGGTGTACACCCAGGCCGGATACGTCCCTCTCCGCGTCTACGTCAGCCAGACAAAGCAGTTCGCTGATCTGGAAACACTTGCGGCCGTCGCCACGAAGGCCGACGTCGTCTTCGTCGGCGAGCAACATGACGACGTGAACACGCATCGGCTCGAGCGGATGTTGCTCGAAGCACTGAAGCGGAGACGAGGCGATGTCGTGCTGGCGCTCGAGATGTTCGAGCGTGACGTGCAGGAACCGCTGGCGCACTTCTCGATGGGACACATGGACGAGGCCGAGTTCCTGGCTCAGGCCCGGCCATGGCCGCAGTACGCGCGCGACTACAAGCCACTCGTGGACTTCGCGATTGCCAACGACTGGTCTGTCGTGGCGTCCAACGTGCCGCGCGATATCGCAGCGGCCGTCTCGAAGTCGGGACTCGACGCCTTGAAGACCAGACCCGAAGCCGAACGTGCCTGGTTCGCGCGCGATCTCCAGTGTGCGCCGGAAGGGCGCTACTTCACGCGGTTCCGCGAGGCGATGACCGGCCACGACAAGTCCGGCCCGTCCTTCGACGCCGCCACCATGGGCAGCTACTACGCCTCGCAGTGCCTCAAGGACGAAACGATGGCCGAGTCCATTGCCCAGGCTTATGCCGCGGGATCCATCGGCGGGAAACGCCCCCTCGTGGTCAGCATCAACGGCACGTTCCACAGCGATTACGGTGGCGGCACGGTCGAGCGCACTCGTCGCCGCCTGCCGGGAAAGCGCGTGATCGTGGTGACGATGATCCCGGTCGGCGACCTCGATACGATCAAACCGGACAAGGATACGCGCGAGCGTGGAGACTACCTGGTGTACACGGTCGCAGATCGGAAGACCGGGTCTCCTCGCTAGATGGTGGACGAAGAGACTGGGTCTCCGTGAGCGTCGAGGAAACCCGGTCTCTTCGAGGCCCGCTAGAGCGCGACCCGATGGCGTCCCGAATGCAGGTAGTTCATGGTCTGGACGGTCAGCAGCATCGTGAAGTCGAGCTTCGTGCGGTCTTCCGGGTACTTCAATCGCAGGTCCAGTTCACCGGCACGCCTGGTCATGTCCTCGATGACGCGATCGATCGTGTACTGATAGGCGCCTGTCCACTCGGCGACCAGGCGACGGACGTCCCGGCGGATGGACTGGATGAAGCGCGACGCCTTGCGGTTCTTCCGGTACTCTTCGTCGGCTGAGAACAGCCGCCGCAGGTCGCGGTCGTAGAAGTGCGGATATTCGAGGCCGTAGTGTTCCCGCTTGCGCGCGTAGTGGCGGCGAAGCGTGGTGCGCAGGCGTTCCAACGGCTCGACCCGACGGCGGGAGGCGACGACGGGTGGCCGCCCCGCGATCTCGGCCATCAGCTCTTCCATGTACTCGAGTTTACGCAATGCCGGCCAGTCCGCGTATCGCGAGCGCCAATCGGCGTCAGGCGTGAGCCACACCGCAAACGTCTCGGCGAAGTCTTCGTCGGGATGGCTCTGCGAGTACCAGGAATCCAGGTGCAGCACGAAGCTCTTCGAGTACGGCTTGGGGAGATAGAAATCCGGGTACTCGACCGTGGGCTTGCCAAACATCCGGATTCGCCGGGTGCGCCGCCGAAGGGCGTAGGCGTTGTCGAATGCGTGTCCGGCTTCGTGACGGAGGATCTTGAGGCACCACTCGGGTGTGCCGCCTTCGACCTCGAGCATCTGCGCGCGCTCGAGCCGCACAAGGCGCGGGTGAGCGAGATAGAAGGGAATGGCGATGCCCGGCACGCCATCGGGCGTGAACCATTCGGCGGACAACCAGAAGTGCGGCCTGAAGGTCAGTCCGCGCGCCGCGAGGTCCTGGTAGAGCTCGTCGATTCGCGGGGCGAGCCAGCTGTGCTCGATCGTCAGCCCGAGCTCGTTGAGGCGGAGATCCAGGAGCTCCTCGTCCGGCAGATCGGTCCACCCTTCCCGCACGACAGGGACCGCATCGGGCGGGGCGTCCGAGGCTGACTCGGGCGTTGGGTTGGCTGCGGGATCGGTCACGGGATTTGCACGGAGGGGGCTGACCGACAGCATAGCCCGAAGCGGTCTTTGCCGCCTGAGCCTGCCCGAACGGGCGGGGCCTGTTCGGGCAAGCCCGTGTATTCTGGAGGGGATTTGCGTACCCATCCCGGAGTTTCGTCTGATCGGGCCGAACGCATGGGACGCAGCCGTCCCGGCACGCCGGCCTCCCCCCAGGACACCAAGAAGAAGATCCGCTGGTCCGCGGCCTGGCAAGAGGCCAGGTCGCTCATCTGGGCACGTCGCGGGCGCCTGACGGTCGGCCTGCTGCTCATGCTCATCAGCCGGATGGCGGGGATGGTCCTGCCGTACCTGTCGAAGTACTTCGTCGACGACGTCCTCCAGAAGGGCCGTACGGATCTGCTGCCCTGGCTCGCCCTGGTGACGGGCGCCGCCACGGTGGTGCAGGCGCTCAGCTCGTTCGGCCTTTCGCAGATTCTGGGCGTCGCCGCCCAGAAGGCCATCACGGACATGCGGCGGCGCGTCGAAGAGCATGTGATGCGCCTGCCCGTGCGCTACTTCGACACCACGCAAACCGGCGTGCTGATTTCCCGCGTCATGAACGATCCGGAAGGGATCCGGAATCTCGTCGGCACGGGCCTCGTGCAATTGACCGGCAGCATCGTGACGGCCGTCTTCGCGCTGGCCTTCCTGCTCTACCTGAACTGGCACCTGACGCTCGTCACGCTCTTCGTGCTGGCCGCCTTTGCCGGGGCCATGAGCTACGCGTTCAAGACGTTGCGTCCGCTCTTCCGCGAGCGCGGCAAGATCTCGGCGGAGTTGACCGGCCGCCTCAACCAGGCGCTCGGCGGGGTGCGTGTCATCAAGACCTACACGGCCGAGAAGCGCGAAGACCTCGTATTCGCGAAAGGCGCGCACGCCCTCTTCCGCAACATCGCGAAGTCGATGACGGGCGTGTCGGGCACGACCGCGTTCTCGAGTGTCGTCATCGGCGCGATTGGCATCGTGATCATCCTCATGGGTGGCCGGTCGATCATGGCGGGCACGATGACGCTGGGCGATCTGTTCGCCTACCTGCTCTTCACCGGGTTGATGGCGGCCCCTATCGTCCAGATCGCATCCATCGGCACCCAGATCAGCGAGGCGTTCGCCGGGCTCGATCGCATCGCCGAGTTGCTCGAGACCGCGCGCGAGGATGCCGACGATGCCAATCGATCGTCGATTGACGACGTGTCCGGTGATATCTCGTTCGAGGACGTGACGTTCGAGTACAACCCGGGCGTGCCGGTCCTGAAGCACATCACCTTCCGCGCGCCGGCGGGGACGACGACGGCCCTTGTCGGGTCGTCTGGTTCGGGCAAGAGCACGCTGATCAGCCTGGTGATGGCGTTCAACCGGCCGTTGAGCGGCGTCGTGCGCGTGGACGGACACGATCTGATGAGCCTGCGCCTGGCGGACTACCGTCGTCATCTGGGCGTGGTGTTGCAGGACAACTTCCTGTTCGACGGCACGATTGCCGACAACATCAAGTACGGGGCGCCGCACGCGTCGCGCGCGGACGTCGAGCGTGTCAGTCACATCGCGCACGCCGACGAGTTCATCCAGGAGTTCGAGAAGGGCTACGACACGGTCGTCGGCGAACGCGGCGTGCGTCTGTCCGGCGGCCAGCGTCAGCGCGTCGCCATCGCGCGCGCCATTTTGGCGGATCCCCGCATCCTCCTGCTCGACGAAGCGACATCCAGTCTCGACAGCGAGAGCGAGGCATTGATTCAGGATGGGCTTCGGTCGCTGCGGCATGGCCGCACGACCTTCGTCATTGCGCATCGCCTGTCCACCATTCGCAGCGCCGATCAGATTCTGGTGCTCGAAGGTGGCGAGATCGTCGAGCGCGGCAGCCACCAGGAACTCCTCGCGCTTGGCGGCCGCTACCGCCAGCTGTACGATAAGCAATACAACTTCGAGCAGGATCGCTTCGTGAATCCCGGAGAGGAATTGGTGGATCCACCCAAGCCTGCGGCCGGCCCACCCGCGAAGGTGCTTACGAGTTAGACTCGTCTGCGGGCGGCTGGAGTCATTCCGCAGCCTGTTGCCTGGAGCCTCCACGCGGTCGCCCGCGGTGTCGAACATCCCCTATGTCTCAATTCATCTACACCATGAAGGGGTTGGGCAAGATCTATCCGCCCGACTCGACGGTCTTCAAAGACATCTGGCTCTCATTCCTCTACGGCGCGAAGATTGGCGTCATCGGAGCCAACGGCTCCGGCAAGTCGTCCTTGCTGAAGATCATGGCTGGGACCGATCACGACTACCTGGGCGAAGCCACGCTCTCCTCCGGGTACTCCGTTGGCTACCTCGCCCAGGAGCCGACGCTCGACGCGTCCAAATCGGTGCTCGGCAACGTGGAGGAGGGTGTGGCGTCCGTCCGCGCGCTGCTGACACGGTTCGATGAGATCAACGACCGCTTCGCTCAGGAGATGACTCCAGAGGAAATGGACAAGGTCCTCGAGGAGCAGGCCAAGGTCCAGGATGCGATCGAGGCCGCGGGCGCGTGGGATCTCGACTCCAAGCTCGAGCACGCGATGGACGCGCTGCGGTTGCCGCCGGCGGATGCGGACGTCGCGACGCTGTCTGGTGGCGAACGCCGCCGCGTCGCACTGTGCCGCCTGCTGCTGCTGTCGCCGGACATGCTGCTGCTGGACGAACCCACGAACCACCTCGACGCCGAGTCGGTCGCCTGGCTCGAGCACTTCCTGCACGAGTACAAGGGGACGGTCGTCGCGATCACGCACGATCGCTACTTCCTCGACAACGCCGCCAACTGGATCCTCGAGCTGGATCGCGCGCGGGCGTTCCCGTGGGAGGGCAACTACTCGGGCTGGCTCGGTCAGAAGCAGCAGCGACTCGCGCAAGAGGAGAAGTCCGAATCCAAGCGTCAGCGCACCTTGCAGCGCGAGCTCGACTGGATCCGGATGTCGCCGCGCGCACGCCAGGCCAAGGGCAAGGCGCGTCTCAACGCCTACGAGCAACTGCTGTCCGAGGACACGGCGGAAAAGATCGATCGCGTCGAGATCTACATTCCTCCGGGCCCCCGCCTTGGAAATGTCGTCGTGGAGGCCAAGGACCTGCGCAAGGGCTACGGCGACCGCATGCTCATCGACAACCTCACCTTCACGCTGCCGCCTGGAGGGATCGTCGGCGTGATTGGCCCGAACGGCGCGGGAAAGACCACGCTGTTCCGCATGCTCGTCGGGCAGGAGCAGCCGGACAGCGGCTCGCTCAAGGTGGGGGACACGGTCCAGATTGGCTACGTCGATCAGTCGCGAGAGGCTCTCTCGGGCGACCGCACCGTGTTCGACGAGATCACCGGCGGAGAAGAGGAACTGGTCCTCGGGAAACGCAAGGTCAACGCCCGCGCGTTTGTGTCGTGGTTCAACTTCAAGGGACGCGACCAGCAGCGCAAGGTCGGCACGCTCTCCGGCGGTGAACGCAATCGACTGCATCTGGCCAAGCTGCTGCAGAAGGGCTGCAATCTGCTGCTGCTCGACGAGCCGACGAACGACCTCGATGTCGACACGCTGCGCGCGCTCGAAGAGGCGCTGCTCGACTTCGCCGGCTGCGCCGTCGTCATCTCGCACGATCGCTGGTTCCTCGATCGCATCGCCACCCACATCCTGGCGTTCGAGGGGGACAGCCATGTGGAGTGGTTCGCGGGGAACTTCCAGGAGTACGAGGCGGACAAGAAGCGGCGGCTCGGGGCCGACGCGGATCAGCCCCATCGCATCAAATATCGGAAGCTGACGCGGTAGCGCCGCACGGCCTCATGCCGTACCCGGCTGAATTCCTGGAGGCGCTTGGTGAGTTGGGTCTCGCGCCGAGGCCGGACACCCCCGTTGACCTCGTGCGGGACGCGCTGAACGACCTCTATCGCTTCGAGCTGCGACGGCTTCGGGATCGCCATCGGCGTGGCGAAGTCCCGAAGCCGCAATTCATCGAGATGGTGGTGGTGCTTCGCAAGAAGTACTGGCTGCTGACCCTTCCGCTGCCAGGCTGGAGGAAGATCTGCGAGCCTACTTCTTCCCCTTAGGAGCCTTGCTCACGTCCGGTGGATCTTCGCCGAGTGCCGTGGCGAGGTCAGTCAGGTGCTCCTGCTCCTGGCGCAGAATCTCGCGGATGTCCTCCGCGATGGCGTACTCCTCGAGCGCTTCGCACTGCTTCAGACGCTCCCGGTACGCACGAATCGTGTCGAACTCGTTCTGCAGGTCCGCGCGGAGCATCGTCTTCGCGTCTTCGGACAGCTTCACGGGCTTGGGCGTCGCGTTCGGCATGCCGCCCAGATAGTCGATGTGCTTCGAGAGCGTGATGGCGTGACTCAGCTCCTCGCCCGCGTGCGTTTCGAGCTCCTTCGCGATCGACATGTACTCGGCGCCCTTCAGGACCTGCGAGTAGACGACGTAGGCGATGATCGCCTGATATTCGCGCGATAGATCTTCATTGAGAAGCTTGACCAGCTCCTCGCGGGTGACGGCCATGATCGAGTCTCCTGCTGAAAGGGCGCCCGCGACGATACCGACGCCATCGCGGCGAGCTGCAACGGTCGTGCCGGTCGCGCGATCGCGTCGGTATCGTCGCGGGCGCCTTACGGTTGCTCGACCATGTTACCCGATCGGCCAAGTATGGCCGTCCTGACGCGCGCCCGGTAGGCAGCCACGCGCGAAGACTCGTCAGCACTTCGGTCATGTGCCTGATCCGCGTCGTGGCACTCGTCGAACAGCTGCGATCGATCCGCATCGGCGTCGTAGAGATAGGACCAGCAGCCATCGCGAAGTCCAGCCCAACTGAGCGAGTAATCGGTGAAGAAGAGCGCGATCGGATCGTTCCAGCGGCCCAGTCCCTGTCCGTGGTCAGCCGTTTCCATCGGCAGACCGACCAGATCTCGCATCGTGGAGGGCAGGTCGACCAGGCTCGTGACCGTGTCGATATGTCGGCCGGCCGCCGGGAGGCCGGGGATGGCAATCAGCCACGGCACGTGGACGTTCTCGTCGTAGATGAACAGGGTATGTCCCGCATTACCGGGATGCTGACCAAAGGCCTCACCGTGGTCACCGACGATCATCACGAGTGTGCGACGCTCGAGACCCCGATCGCGCAACGCCTGAAGCAGTCGGTCCACCGCCCCATCGGCCTCATGTAAGGCGTTTTGGTAGCGTCCGAACTCGGAGTTGCCCGCAAACGGTCCCGGACGGGTCGTGGCGTAGGGATGGTGTCCGGCCACGGGCAGATAGGTCGCGAAGAACGGTGTCGTCGCGTCGGCCGCGTCAATCCACGCCACCAGTCGATCGACGGTGGCGTCCTCGTCCACGCCGAAACTGGACTGAACATGGCCGCCGATGGCGCCTGCGTCGTCGAGCTGCATGAAGCCCTTCCCGCTGAGCAATTCGGCCATGCCCAGATACGCGAAGCGTCCAGAGTGGAACAAGGCGGTTCGGTAGCCGGCGGTTGCGAACGATTGCGCCACAGGCGCGCATGGCAGCGTGGCGTGCTCTTCGGCTGGGAGTCCAAAGACCGGCATGCGTCCGCACAGGCTGGAGTACAGGCCCTTGACGCTCTCCGGATAGGCTGCGTACGCGCGGTCGTAGATCAGCGCCTGCCGCGAGAACGCGGTCACCGCCGGCATTGGATCGTCCGCCGCGCCGTAGGGCTTCAGATAGCGGGCGGCCGTGGACTCGAGCACGATGAGCAGCACGTTCATGCCCCGGGCGGCGCCGCGGTAGTCCGCGAGATTCACGGCGTCATCGATGCGGGGCCTGACCGGGAAGGGACTCAGCCGGCTGGGCTGATCGACAGAGGCGAGGCTCGGACCCGGACCTCGCGGTATGAGGGCCGTCAACGCATTGCGCTCGAGGCCGACGGTCTCGACGTGGGGTGCGGACCACCTCCCAAACGCGACTGCTGCCAACAGCGCGACGGCGGCGCCCCTCCGCATCCGCGTCGTGCAGGTGCTGATCACCCATGGTCCCAGGAGGCCAGCGGCACCGACGGCCCCGATGGTGGCGAGGTTCTGGGCCGTGAGGTGGTGTCGAATTGAGTCCGACAGCGCCCCTCGAGCTGCGCGAATCATCGTCCACGTGAGCGGCGAGCCGAGAACGACTGTGATCGGCACACTCAGCGCGACGTAGCCGATCAGCAGCCAGAAGATCGTCCACGCCAGCCAGGGCGGTCCGCCGACGCGGAAGACGAGCGCGAGCGCGGCTCCCGTGGCGATATCCTGCCAGAAGAAGGCCAGCGTGTTTCCTGCTGTGAACGGCAAGCCGATCGACGTGACGATCACGAACTTGCCGACGAGCAGCGCGAGCAGTACGCCCGCGCCCAGTCGCCAGGCCCGTTCAGACCGTGGGGCTGACGATGACATTGAGGCGTTTCAGCAGGAGGGCTGACACCCGCACGCTTCGACCGCGCGGCCGCCAGATCCAATCGTGGACGACGAGAACGCGGGCGGGCGGGTGGTGGTAGATCGATTCACGATCACCGAGGTACGCAAGCGGAATCACGACCAGGTCGGCGTCCAGCGCACCATCCGCGTCGCGAAAGGTCCGATGTTCGGTGCGAATGTCGTCACCGAGAAGCGGTCGCGCGCGGTCGATGTGTGTCTTGTCGGCGTCCACGATCGTGATCGTGGCCGACGGCAGCAGTTCGCGCATGATCAGCGCTGTGCGCGGGAAGAGTCCCCCTCCGACGACGGTGACCCGCCTGATGTCGCCGGCGTCATGGAGTGCCCTCCGGAGCGCCGTTCGATGGGCCCCGAGCACGAGCCGTTGCAGCCATGCGGCGCGCAGGACCAGCACTTCGAGACCGTCCAGTGGATGCCGCCATACGGTCAGCGGTTCGAGCCATCGAAGCACGGGCGGCCACGCACTCGACCGTGGATCGATTCGCGCTTGTGCTGGAAGGTGCGTCCAGTGCGTCGTCGGCCTGGTGTGGTGTTCGACGTGGTACCCGTCGTTGAAGAACAGCAGGTTATAGAGCCGGCCGTAGTGGCTCGTTGTTCCGCGCACGTGTTCGTAGTGGCCCTGCAGGAAGCAAAGCGAGAGTCCAAGGGCGACGCCCGGCAGGTAGGCGGTCCAGAAATATGCCGTCGCGAGTGTGCCGAGCGTCAACCAGAGAGCCGCGATGACGCCGCACTCGACACTCATCGTGCGGGTCCAAGGAATGCGACGAAGCCGCGCGCGATCGGCGATGGCGTCATCGGCGTGATGTGCCAGATGGCGAGCACGCCACAGGCTCTGAGGCATGCCCAGAACGAGTGTGAGATAAGTCGAGAAGGCCGAGTTGGCGCCGCGCGAACGAAAGAACGGCAGGTGGATGAAATTGTGAGAGATGGTGTTCGCGCCCCACCACAACCCCACGGCCACCACCGGCATCGGCGGTGCGCCGAGCAGGATCGCCCCGTGCGCGATAGCCAGTGCGACCAGCACGCCGTCCCGCCCGGAATACCGCCAGATACTCGGGGCCGCCATCGCCATGTTCCTATTTCGCCGAACTGGCCGTCTTCAGGGCCGACGCGATCGTGGGGTAGTCGCCGTTGCGGCCCATCTTGACCACGCCAACGTTCATCCGGTACACGTCAGGCTCCCCGCGCGCCTGCTCAGCTGATCGCACACGTGGCGCCGTGCCCCAGCGCGTGCCGAACCCGACGACATCGCCCCTGCCTGCGACACTCTTCAGGTCGTTCCATTCCGCGTCGCAGAGGGGTTTCTGATTTGCCTCACACGTGAAGAGCAGATAGCCCTTCTGCACCTTGCCGTACGCCTCTTCGGGCTTGTAGGTGCTTCCGGGCGGTGTGACGGCCACGACGAACGTGCCCCAGATCTGCGCCGTCGGTTGGCCGCCGGTCAGCGGCGTCACCGACACGCGGTCGACGACCCCATAGATCCCGACGGGATCGCTGGCCCTGACTTCACCCGCACCAAGCGTGATACCGACGGCCACGGCGGCCAGGAGCGCAGCTTTTGTCGTGCTTCGTGTCATTGGGTTCCTCTTTCTTTGTCTGTGCGCCACGGTTGTTTCCATGTCCGCCACCATGAGGCCGTTCCGAGGCCGAGCGCGTCCCACCATTCGTCGAGCATCTCCCGGCGTCCTGCCGCGATGCCTTGGCGGGTCACCCCGGCGGGAGGTGGCACGAAGGCGGCGAGCCGATCGAACACTCGACCCCGATCGGCCGGCGCGACGCGCGTGAGGAGGTGCCAGAGCGTGACCACGTCGCGCTCTCGCGCCTCGGCCAGGACGAGCGCCACTGCCGACGAGCGGGTCGCCGGCGCGCCGCCGAAATCAATCGCATCGAGTGCCGCCTGAAATGCGCTGGACGTGTCGTCGTACCGCGGCGTGCCAGGGCCCAGCTGCCGGCGCGTCGGGCAGACGGCGCCGGCTGGAATGAACGACTCGCGCCCGCGCCATTCGAATCCGACCCACCCTGACGTGACGCGCACCAGCCCTGTGCCGTCGTCGTTGACGGTGAGCGTGTAGGCACAGCCGAGATCCACGGCGGTCGATGACGGCGTGTCCACGAAGAACCGGCCGGGCGGAGCCCAGATCAGGGCGTGCATGGTGCCACGGTCGAGCCGCAGGCGATAGTTGCCGTCACGCGAACCGACCAGCCCGATCCGCGTGTCCGGATCGACCTCGACTCGGCCGATCCCTCCCACGTCGATGCTGGCTCGCGCCTGAGCGTCCGTCTCGAGCCAGCGACCGACACCCAGCGTGGTGCTCTCGGACACGGCAACCGACGACACGCGCGGCGTCCCGGCGACTGAGGTGATCGGCAGCGCCACGCCGCCGCTGCGGTGCGTCCAAACGAGGCCGCCGAGCAGCGCGACCGACGCCGCGGTGGCCAGCGCGGCGATCAGGAACGGCAGGCGGCGCGGCGGTGCCTGTGCCGGCAGGACGAGGATGTGCGGCTCCGGCATGCGCAGATGCCGCAAGACCGATTCGAGCCGCGCGACCTCCGGGTCATGTGGGTCGCGCCGATCCCACAAGTAGTCGTCGCTCACGAAGTCCTCCTGCCGAGCCGCGCTCGCAGCTGGCTCATGCCACGGCACAGATTCACGCGGACGGACGCCGGTGTGAGGCCCGTGCGTGCGGCGATTTCTGGACCGGTCATGCCCTCCACGAGGCGCAGCATCAATGTTTCCCGATAGGCCACGGGAAGCTCGCGAATCGCCGCAAGAATCCAGACGGCCTCGGAGTCATCGGCGATCCCGCCCTGCACGTCATCCGCTAGCGGCTCGGTGGCCGGCGTCCGCCGCACGTGATCCAGCGCCCGCGTGCGCGCGATGGCGGCCAGCCAACCGCCAAAGGCGGCCGGGTCACGCAAACTGCCGAGTCGTTCCATGGCGTGCAGAAAGACCTCTTGTGCCAGGTCGTCGACATCGTGGTACCGCGCATGCGCCAGCACGACGCCGTGGACCATGCCGGCGAAACGTCGATAGAGGGCCGCAAGCGCCTCGCGGTCTCCCGCCTGCGCCCGCCGGACCAACCCGGCAACCTCGTCTGATGCTGCTGTCACGCGATGTCTACGACCGGCTCCCTGGAGAAAGGACGGGGGCAGGGAGCCAAGTGTTAACGAAGGGCCTATTTGTCCTTCGCTATCCGAGTCGTTCCGGCTCCCACCGCAGGCCCGTCGTCAGGATTCGCTGAATGAGGGCCGCGTAGGAGAGTCCGGCCGCTTCGGCCGACTGGGCCAGGTCCTCACCGCGCGCGATTTGGGGATTGGGGTTGGCTTCGAGCACGAACACGCGACCGGCCGCGTCGAGGCGGAGATCGATGCGCGAGTAGCCGCTTTGCTCGAGCACCTTGAAGGTGCGTTTGGAGATGTGCTGGACCCGGGCCACGACGTCCTTCGCCATGCCCCTGGCCTCGTCCGTCGCGATGCCGACCTTGGCCTGATACTTCGCGTTCCACTTCACGCGCTCGGTGGCGATGCGGTGTTGGCCTTCCGGCATGTTGGCGAAGGTCATCTCCCAGACCGGCAGCACATGGACGCGTTGATTGCCAAGCACGCCGCAATACAACTCGCGGCCTTCGACGAACTGCTCCACGATCGCGTCTGTCTTGATCGACTCGTGAATGAACTGCACGCGCTCACGGAGCCGCGTGTCGTCGTCGACAACGGATGCCTGGGATATTCCGATCGAGGCTTCCTGCGTCAGTGACTTGACGATGAGCGGGAAGCCGAATTTCTTGGAGAGGCGTGGTTTGCGCCCGCGCGGCACCATCTGGAATTCCGGTACCAGGATCCGGTGGTATTGGAGCAGCTTCTTCGACAGCGACTTGTCTCGCGCGAGCAGCATGCCGCGGGGATTGCATCCGGTGTAGGGCAGCCGCAGCAGCTCGAGATAGCTGACCACGTTCTGATCGAAGGTGCCGACCTCGTGAAAGGCTTCGAGCAGGTTGAAGGCGATGTGCGGTTTGAATTCGTCGTTCGCCTGCCGGATGCCGGCCAGGTCGTCATTGACGCCGAGCGGGTGCACGTCGTGCTCGAGCTCGCGGAGCGTCTGCAGCACATCGTATTCGGTCTTCCACGTGGCCGTGGCTGGATCATGATCGGCCGCGTCGGCTGGAGGCACCAGGTAGTGGTGCATGAGGACCAGCACGCGAAGCTTCTTCATGTGGCCGAAATGATACTTCAGACGATGATGTTTCGTGGAAGAGGATTGCGATCGAGGAACGGATCGCGCGCAGGTACGAAGCGATCGCGATCGCCCCCGGTCTCTGGCAGTACCTGTCGCAGGTAGTATGCGATGCCGCGCTCCTGTCGCCAGTCGCGCGGGTACCCGAGTGAGACCTCGTCGTAGCGCACCCCATGGCGCCACAGCGTCGTGCGGAAGTGGAGGTGTCCGGAGATCACCGCGCGCGCGCGAAAGCGACGGGCCCAGTCTTCCGTGCGCGTCGTGCCGCACCAGAGCGAGAATTGTGGCACACGAGGGGGACGCGCCAGGTCATAGCGCAGCGGCCAGTGATTGACGAGGATGGTGCGGCTGGTGATCGGAAGGGCCGTCAGACGCGCGTCCGTCACGTCACAGCGCGCATGACACCACGCCACGCGTGTTGGCCACCCGTGCGCGTCGAGCATCAGTTCGTCACCGGAGACGATGCCGGCCTCGCGTGCCCAGGCGATGGCATCGGCCGGGGCAACGTCCGGCGGCCGGAAGGTGTAGTCGAAGAGCAGGAACATCGGCACGATCACCGTATCGGGCTCCGCGGGCCACGTCACGAAGGGATCCTCGGGCGTGTCGACGCCGAACCGCCGGCAAATCCCGACCAGTTCTTCGTAGCGCGCCTGGCCGCGAGGTCGATCGACGGCATCGTGCGGGCACCAGAGATCGTGGTTGCCGGGGGTCCAGATCACACGCGCGAACCGTGACGTCAGGATCTCCAGCGCCCGCTCAAGCTGGGCCGGCTGCTCGCCGACGTCGCCCGCCACGATCAACCAGTCCTCCGGATGCGCGGGCATCGTCGCGAGCGCGTCGCGGTTGATGCGGTGGGCGAGATGCAGATCGCTGATTGCGTACAGCTTCACGTGGGCGTCACCGGAGTGTGGCGTCCGCCATCAGGGGAGCCAGTCGGCCGGCAGCGGGTCGAGTGAGAAGACGGGGCGCACACCCTGCGGGGTTGAGGCCGCCAGCGCAACGAAGTGGTCGCCAAGCGCGCGCAGATCGAAGGCCCAGGCTGGGTCAGCGCCCACCAGCGAGTTGATGAACTCGACGGTGACGTGCCCGTTGTCGACGAGTGTGAAGCTGAGATCGGAGAGAGGCACCGCGATTCCGAGCCCTCGGGCCTTGAGATAGGCTTCCTTCAGCGTCCAGTACTTCAGGAATTGATCGCGCCATCCGTCACCAGTCTGTGACGCGATGTTGGCGATTTCGGCGGGCGAGCAGTAGCGATCGACGAGGTCGCGATCCAGCCGCGCACGGCCGCGATCTTCGATATCGATCCCGACCTCGGCCTCGCGCCCCAGGGCGCAGACCACGATGCCGCCGCTGTGCGCCACGTTGAAGGACAGCGGGACGCCGGGCAGGTCGATCTCTGGCCGCCCGCGTGGGCCTTCGCGCCAGGGCCACTCGTCGGGGCGGCGTCCCAACGCGCGTCCCACGAGCGTGCGCGCCATCACACGGCCGAGCAGGAACATCTCGCGGTCCGCGTCGTGACGAAAGCGGCCGTACCGATCGCGCTCGCGCGGGGCCAGCCAGCCGAGCCCTTGCTCATGCGACGCAGACGAAGGCCAGGCGCGATCGATGTGGGCGTGCCATGCACAGATGGCGTGTGGCGCCGGACATGGCGGCGTCGCGGGCATTGCGATAGTATGTCGCGTTCAGCGGCAGTCCGCAGGCCATCGCCTTCCCATGTCCACAGCGTGTCTCTTCCCAGGTCAAGGTTCACAGTCGGTCGGCATGGGCGCCGATCTGTTCGATCGGTTTGCGGACTGGACGGCTGATGTCGACGCGATTCTCGGCTATTCCATTCGTGAACTCTGTCTGGCGGACCCTCGTGGCGAACTCAGCCTGACGCAGTTCACCCAGCCGGCCCTTTACGCGGTGAACGCGCTGACGTGGCGGGCACGCGTCGAGGACGGCACGCCGCCGCCCGCCTATCTGGCGGGGCACAGCCTCGGCGAATACAACGCGCTGCAGGCGGCCGGGGTGTTCGACTTCGCGACCGGATTGCGCATGGTGCAGCGCCGCGGCGCCCTGATGGGGCACGTGACCGGCGGGGGAATGGCCGCGGTGATCGGCCTCGCGCCCGATCGCATCGAAGCGCTGCTTGGCGCATCCGATGAAGGGCGCCGGCTCGACGTCGCCAACTTCAATTCCGCCGACCAGACGGTCATCGCGGGGCCCGAATCCGATCTGGCCGCTGTTCAGCCGGCATTCGAGGCGGCGGGGGCGCGCAAATACAGCCTGCTCAAGGTGAGCGCGCCGTTTCATTCCCGCTACATGCATGCGCCGATGGTCGAGTTCGCGGGCTTCCTCGAGGGGTTCACCTTCGCGGCGCCCGCTATTCCTGTGATCGCCAACGTGTCAGCACAGCCGTATCCGCACGGCGCGGTGCGTGAAACGCTGGCCCGGCAGATTGGCCACTCCGTGCGATGGCTCGACACGATGACCTATCTGTTCGATCACGATGTGACTGACGTCGAAGAGATCGGGCCAGGCACCGTGCTTGCCAAGCTCGCGCAACGAATCAGGAAGGCGCGTTCGTAGCGCGCAGGTGCGTGAGCATCTGCCGCCAGTGCGTGATCTGCCTGGGCGACGGGAGGAGCCACGGCACTCGTTTCGCGGGCACGATCGTGTCGGCCGCCTGCCTCGCGACCTGCCCCCGCCTGGCCTTGTAGTCCAGAAGACTCACGACGTTTCCCGATGGCCGAGAATTGGTGCTGTCCGACGGCGTGTCCATACCACCAGTCTCAGGCTCGGGTGTGACAGAGCTGGACAGGGGCCGCTAGAAGACTGGCCGGTCGGTGTAGTACAGCGCCGCCATGAGGGCTTGCAGCGCGGCGAAAATGACCAGCACAACCGGCCCGCGGGTCTTCGTCCCCAGCCACATGAACGCCGGAAACAGCACCGCCGTGTAGCGCCCCATCGACGCCCACCCACCGACCCGCAACGGCAGCACGATTGCCGCGACCATGAACAGCGCCGGACCTACGCCGATCCGGCGTGAGACCGGCACGGCCATCGTCGCCATGAACGCGAACGCCACCACGTTGATGCACTCGTACGGCCGGTCGAGCAGATACCGTTGCCAGCCGACCTCACGTACGTGCGCGACGACGGCGCCGACCAGAACGACAGGGTTCTGGACCGTGCGTCCCCAGCCCTCCTGATCGGATAGCCACGTGAACCAGCCGCCCGTGAGGTGGTAGACGTACGCGGAATAGAGCAGCGTGCCGATGAAGGGTGAAACGCACGCGAGGACAAACGTTGTCCGCACGTACCAGGCGCGACCGGTCGGCTCGACCAACGCAGGAATGGCTGGTCCCACTAGCAGGAGGCTGACCAGGCAACCCACGGGACGCGTGAGGCCGGCCACCACGCCAAAGATCGCGGCGATCCAAGGCTGACTCCGCTCGATGTGAAAGGTGGCGCCAATCGCGCAGAGCAGGAACAGCGACTCGGAGTACATCTGCCCGTGGAAGATTGAGAACGGGTAGAGCGCCATCAGCCAGACGGCGCTGGTCGCCGCGGACTCCGAGCCGAAGCGCTGGTTCACGAGTCGATAGAGATAGACCAGACTCGACAGAAAGAATCCGGTCGAGAGGATGACGCCGGTCCACAGCCACGGTGGCTCGGCATCAGGCAGATGGAGCACGCGCGCCACGCCCCGCACGGCCATTGGAAACGCGGGGAAGAACGCGAGTCTGGATGGGTGCTGGCTGGGGCCTTCCCACCGATAGCCGCCGCTGGCGATGCCGAGATACCAGCCCGCGTCCCAGCGTCCCGGAAGTGACGCGAGTTCGTTGGCCGGCTGCGGCCCGACGTTCGCGGCGTGGCCAAACGTGGCGATGCTGAAAAGCCCGACGGCCAGAATCAGAATTCTGCTGGTCAGCGTGGCCTTCAGGGATTCGCGCAGGGACATCCGCGGCGATTGTAGGCCAGCCGACGAGGGACCGGGATTCCGCTTTCAAGAATGTGATTTATCGCTCCGTTGCTCGGCATTTCTGCGTCACTCGCGCGCACAAATGGCTGTGACAGGTTCCTGTCGTACTTGCAGGTCTTTCACACGATTCGTGTAGAAAGGAACGGCGGTGTGTAGAAGCGTCCCCAACCGAACCGGCGGGCGTCCGCGGCCCACGCCACGAACGGGAAATTCAGAACTGGCATGCAGCGTGCTACAGAGAATGACCTCGGAGTCTTGCCGCCGTGGTTCCATCCCGCGCGGCGCGCCAGACAAAGAGACGGCAGGAGCGCGGGGCATTGCCGCCCGGGAGGGGGTGTCAGTGACCCGCCTTCTGCTGACTATTCCTTCGGGCGCCCTTCGCCCGGCGCCCCGGCGCGTTCCCGCGTCTCCTGAAAAGCGTAAGCTTCAACCTGCATGACGATTCGTCGGTTGCTTGCCGGCCCGACTCGTGTTGCGTTGCTTGTCGCGGCGGCCGCTCTGTGGGCGGTCGCAAGTTCATTCGTCCCACAACCATACCCACGACCGCTGCCGTTTCAGAACGGCACCTACGAGGCGTCGGGTGTCGTCGACGTGCCGGGCGCGAACGGCGTGCTCTTTGTCGACGATGGCCATCCGAAGCACGTGTTCTGGATGGGCGTGACGGACTCGGGCACCGAGGCGACACCGGTGACGCCCGTCAATCTCGGCGCCCAGGTGCCGGACATGGAGGACATCGCTCGCGATGGGCGATTCTTCTACGTCGTCGGATCGCAGTCGCAGGGCGGCGGACGCAACACGGACGGTCTCGTGCGTTTCCAGTTCGATCCCGCAACGAAGGCCGTGAGCGACGTCCAGAACGCGACCGGCCTGCGGCAAATGCTCTCGGCTTCGCTGCCGGAACTGCTTGGTGGAGGTCGCCGGTCCGCAGGGCTCAACATCGAAGGACTGGCGTGGGACGCCTCAAAGAGCAGGCTCCTGCTCGGCCTGCGCAGCCCCATGGCCGGCACCGATGCGGTCATTGTTCCGATCACCCTGCGGGACGCCAGAGCGCCTTTGACGACGGAGAATCTGGAAGTCGGCGCGGTCGTGCGGCTGCCCCTTACGGGTCGCGCGATCCGCGGGCTCGGCTACGACCCCGAACGGCGGCTTGTCCTGATCCTGGCAGGCGCGTCGACCTACGGACCGGGACTCCCGTTCGCGCTGTACGAGTGGGACGGCGCCTCGCCGGCCGGCCTGCGCGAGATTGCGACGTTTCCCCAGCACGAGAAGCCTGAGGGCGTGACGCGGATTCGCCTGGGGGGACGGGTGCGCACACTGATCGTGTTCGACACCAGCGGGTTTCTGGTTCGATAGAAGACCGGCTTCCATGTACTCAGAGGACCATGTGCATCTGGTGCGGCGCGGCAAGCTGCGCGCGACGTTCATGTCGCTCGGCGCGACGATCATGAGCCTCGAGGCGCCGGACCGCGAGGGGCGTCTGGCGGACGTCGTCCTGGGTTTCGACGATCCGGCCTCCTACGTCGGACACCGCGGTTGCCTTGGGGCGGTCGTCGGCCGTGTAGCGAATCGCATTTCGAACGCCCGCTTCACGCTGGACGGCAGGACCTACCAGCTGCCGACCACCGCCAAGGGCGTGCACATTCACGGCGGCCCGCACGGCTTCGACAAGCAGCAGTGGTGGATTGCTGCGGAGAGCGTGGGGCCGGACTCGACGACGGTCCTGTTCGCATATGCGAGTCTGGACGGGGAAGAGGGCTATCCGGGCAACTGCTCGGCCACGGTCAGGTACGCGCTGACCGACACCAACCAACTGATCGTCGACTACACGGCGACGACGGACAAGCCGACGCCCGTCAACCTGTCGCAACACGTCTACTTCAACCTGGCCGGGCAGGGCGCGGGCGACGTGCTGGGTCATCGTGCGCGCCTGCGTGCCGGCTGCTTCACGCCGGTTGATGCGCGGCTCATCCCCACGGGTGAAATCTGGTCGCTGGACGACTCGCCGCTCGATTTCCGCGCGGAGACGCCGATTGGCGATCGCATTGACGCACCAGACGAGCAGCTGCGTCTGGCCGGTGGTTACGACCACAACTACGTCATCGACCGTCCGGGTCCGGGCCTCATCGAGGCGGGTCGTGTGTGGGATCCCGCGAGCGGCCGAACGCTGACCGTGTCGACCACGGAGCCCGGCGTGCAGTTCTACACGGCCAACAACCTGGACGGCACGCAGGTGGGCAAAGGCGGGCGGCCACTGACGCGTCGCTCCGGCTTCTGCCTCGAAACCCAGCACTATCCGGATTCCCCGAACCTGCCATCGTTTCCCTCCGTCGTCCTCCGGCCCGGCGACACGTATCGATCGCGCACGGTCTTCCAGTTCGGCGTCGAGGCCTGAGGGACTGGCGCTCCGGCGAACCCCTGACTCCGCTGTCTCGTCTAGAATGCTACCGAGGTAAATGCACATGGGCCTAACCGACTTCATCCGAAGCCAGTTCATCGACATCATCGAGTGGACGGATGACTCGCGTGACACGCTGTCGTTCCGTTTTCCGGATGAGGACAAGGAAATCAAGAACGGCGCGCAGCTCATCGTCCGCGAGTCCCAGAACGTCCAGTTCGTCTACCTCGGCCAGTACGGCGATCTCTTCGGCCCGGGCAAGCACACGCTGACGACGGACAACATCCCGGTGCTGTCGCGCCTCAAGGGCTGGAAGTACGGATTCGAGTCGC